>PXCK01000128.1 GCA_003566635.1 Balneolia bacterium
AGCGAAGAAATCGAGCGACATAGCCGATGGAAGTCCCAAAGTAAACCCAAGTGTACACACTAAGGCTGTTGCTTTATATCGCTGCCAGCCACTATCCACAAAAACTTTTGTTGCTAATTCTATCATAGCAATCAAACTACTAAAAGCGGCAAAGGTCAACGCGAGGAAGAACAAAATTGCCAAAATTCGCCCGCCGGGAATGGCCATAAATAATTGAGGCATCCAAATAAAGGTCAAGCCTGTAGATGCAGGTCCAGAGGTTTGCATCACTTCAATAATCTCGGCTTGTGAGTACTGCATAGCTCCAAGAATAGCAAAAACAGTAGAAAAAATGGTAATCCCTGCCCAAAGAGAAACCAAGTTATTCCCGATTCCTGTTTGGAAGGCCGTTGTTACAATACTGTCATTCTTACGCATGTATGCACCGTAGGTCAGTATCAACCCCCATCCTGCTCCGGTATCCCATGCATTTTGGGTAAGTGCTTCCAACCAAATCCTCGGATCACCCAACATAGACCACTGAGGATTGAAAAGATATGCAATTCCTTCCATACTGCCGGGTAGTGTAATGGCACGAATCCCTGCTCCAATTAAAATTAATAACAGACCGGGAACAAGTATCATGTTAACCCTTTCAATAGATTTCACTCCTTTAAAAACTATTAGACCTGCAAGAATAATAGCTATACCATGAAAAACCGAGGGCATATACCCGGCTTGAAATGTATCCCAGACGACCATGGCATCATCGGTAGTTGCAGGAAGCGGGTTCACAATAGATTCAATGAGATAGAACATCGTCCAACCGGTTACAACGCTGTAATAAAACATGATGGCAGAAGCCACAAATGCTATAAAGCCACCAATCCAGGCAAATTTTTCACCAATTAGACTCATAACAGAGCCAACCACACCTCGGCGACCCTTTCTACCCAAAGCATATTCGGCAATAGTTAGCGGGATTGACCATAACAGCAATGAAATAACCCAAGCAAGAATAAAAACTCCGGCTCCATCTTCTCCCCCATTTTGAGCGGCAATTCGTGGAAATCGCCAAATATTACCGGTACCAACGGCAATGCCAAGAACACTTAAAATCAATCCCCATTTCGACGTAAATCTTTGTAGCGTATTTCCTTTTTCCTGCATTACTAACTTAAATCTATGAGTTGAAATTATGTGGTGGAAGTAACTAAATAAGTATCAAATGAACAAATTTAATTTTTCATGAGTTTTTCTACCTTATTGTGTTTTTACATAACCATATCAACTACATAAAGCAATATCATCAACAAAACCCAGCAAATATAACCCTTCAGTTTGCAATTTAATAGACTATATGTTTTTTGGCGATTTTTGCATAGATTAAATATTAAAATATATTAATAAATCATTGTGAAAAGTGTCCAACCCTGATGAATCATATTCTGCTATAAGTATTCAAAATCTTTCTAAATCTTACATTCAAGGCAAAACGGTTTTAGAAAACTTAAATCTTGACTTGGAGAAGGGCAATTGTTTTGGTTTACTTGGTAACAATGGTGCTGGTAAATCTACACTTATTAATATTTTAGTTGACATACTGCAACTTGATGATGGTACAATTTTTATTAATGGAATTAAACACGATGAGGAAGACCTCAATTTAAGGTCAAAGCTGGGTGTGCTGCCTGAATCCGAAATTATAAATCCTGATTTAACGGGGTTTGAGCAAATGGATTTTACGTGTCTTTTATATGGTTTGGATCCTTCAATTGCAAGACTTAGAATAGATGCTATGCAAACCTACTTTTTCGATGAGTCGGATGATTTGAACAAACGTTGTGGCTCTTTTTCTACAGGCATGAAAAAAAAGCTGGGAATTATGTCAGCTTTTATTCACAAACCGGACATTATTATTCTTGATGAACCTTTTTCAGGTTTAGATCCCGGCTCTGCAAAGTTGGTTATTAACTTTATAAATGCCTATAAAACGCCTGATAGAACCTTTATTATATCATCACATAACTTATCCTATATAGACCAGGTTGCGACCCACATTGGTGTTATTCACAATAAAAATCTGGCATTTTCAGGTAAAAGAGAAGAGTTTACTCATAATGGCCAAATTCAGTTGGAAGAATCTTTGTTCCACATTCTTAAATCAGAAAAGAAAAACCTGGAAGACCTTATGGAGCTTTTTAATTGATCAGAAGTAGTCTTACAAATATTGCATGGTTTGTAGTAAAGGCACGTTCAAAATTAATGTTAACCGGTGCTGAGAATAATTTGCTTAATATTGCGCGCATTTTTGTTTTATTTGGAATTATACTCTACGCTTTATTTATCGCCTTTTTTTTTAGGTATTTAGACGATCCGCAAACAATTGACTTAATCAGTTACGCTCTTCTTGCATCATTTGCATCTTTTTTGATTATCAATCAAAATTTTCCATCATTAAAAATGCCCTCCGAGATTGTAAAGCCTTTTTATCCGGTTAAACGATGGAATCGAATTTTAATAAACCTTACATATGATCTATTCCGCCCCACGATACTCTATGTTTTTTTCTTTTTACTATTTTTCAGCTTAATAACCGCTAAGCCAGATTGGTGGTTCTTCAGAGATGGAATTCTAATTGTTGTTGGCTTGGTTTGTCTGGATTTTTCTTTTAAGCTATTCATAAGTAAGAGAAACAAACACCCTTTAATTGTACTATGTTTGCTTGGTATTTCAATTGGGGTTTTAGTTGGCTACTTTATTGCTGCATTTTTCTCTTACCTAAATACCTACTGGGAAGGTAGTCTTGTTGTAATAATATGGTTTTTGGGAAATATACTTTTATACATCTTCACCATGGTTCAAACAGAAGAACCTGCGGTTGAAGAAGTTGAAAGAGAAACTGAATTCATAAGTAATATTGCTAAAGTCCCACGTCTCATCTACAATAGAAATACAAATACATGGCCAACTTTTATTTTTATTTTTGCCTTTAATGCTTTAATTGCTGTATACATCTATTTCTTTAGACATACCATGCCCACGGCTTTAATTGATGTTTACTCATATCTGTTGATTTTTCCCATCATTCCTTTCACCTTCGTGCATAATAACTTATTTGGTTTTATGCGATCAATATGGCTGGAATTACAATTGAGAAGTTCATCGAACCGTATAAAACTTAAAATCTATCTGGGTTGTTTATGGCCTCCTCTTCTACTGGATACTACAGTTTCATTCAGTGCACTTTATTTACTTGAGATATATCATTGGCAATACATTCTTCTCTTTTTTCTTTCCCTCTTTATCATGGTTCCTGCCGGCTATTGGACAACAAACCGTTTCCCAAGAACAATTAAATCTTTCCAAGTATCGGGATTTCAAAATAACACTTCGAGCAGGATGTCGTTCGTTACTGTTGCTGTTTTAACCATCGTTGGTGTTCTCTTTTTTTACGTTGGTATGGTTTACGCAATTATATTAACGACGTGTTTTTCAATTTTGATGATATATCTTATCACGAAAAAGAAAAAGAAACAAAAGTATTTGATGTATCAAAAGCTTTATAAAAATTAACCTATACTATAAAGCTTTTTTGACAAGCTAAACTCTCAATGATTTTATCAATTCGCATGCCTCATCGAGTATATGCTGTTCTTTAGCATAACAAAATCTTAAATAATACTGACCTAACTCGGCATTTGAAAAGAAGGAACTACCCGGTATTGATGCAATTCGAGCTTCTTTAATCAGAGTTTCACATGCTTGCTTGTCATTTTCAAAGCCTGACCTTTTTTTAGCAATTTGCTTAAAGTTTGCAAAGATGTAGTATGCACCTTGTGGAGCTGTAAATTCAAACCCAACTGACCGCAATGCCTCCATAAACTGAATCCGCTTCATTTTGTAGGAATTATCTAACTCAACCAAATAGGAATCATCTAAAGAAAATGCTTCCAGTAAACCGTATTGAAGTGGGGTTGGCGGGCAAATATAAATCAAATCATTTATCAAGCCCATCTTTTCAACAACATCTGCCGGCCCAACAACACTACCCATTCTCCATCCGGTCATGTTGTAGGTTTTAGAATAGCTGGTAATAGTAATGGTACGCTCAAAGCCTCCCTCAAGAGATGAGAGTGATACATGTTTATGCCCATCATAAACCATATACTCATATACTTCGTCAGTAAACGCCCACAAATCGTACTTTTGCAATAGCCCAAGCATTTGGTTGAGTTCAGCTTCACTCCAAACTTTTCCGTTTGGATTTCCGGGCGTAGTTATAACAACCGCTTTTGTTTTTGGGCTGATAGCTTTTTCTGTTGCATTAAAATCTACTTGCCAGGTTTTGTCCTCAAGAGGAATAAAAACCGGTTTGAAGCCCAGAATTTTAAGTAGGTTTATGTGATAGCCATAATATGGTTCAAAGACCAAAACCTCGTCACCGGGATTTAAACATGCCAAACATGCAGCAACAAAGCCACCCGTTGAGCCGGCAGTAATCATAACTTCCGTTTCAGGGTCACAACTTATTTTATTGAATGATTTATATTTTTCGGCTACCGCTTTTCGAAGTGGTAAGATTCCGCTGTGGTAGGAATAAATTGATTTGTCATGATTTATTGCCTCTATGGCACCATGTTTTATGGCATTTGGTGCCGGCAAGTCACAAATTCCCTGACCAAGATTTATTCCATTGTATTGATTTACCAATTGTGTAACTGCACGAATATCACTCTGGCGTAAATCGAGAGTCCTGTCCGAGTTTTGTGGCATAAATTAATTTCTTCGTTGATGTAGTCGAATTATCATCCTGAATTCGGTTTCCGATTCCGGATTTAGTGCCACAATATAGGTATTCAAGTTACCCTTTTCTACAGCCGAATGACTTACTTCCAAAATTTCTGAATTCGCCGGTCTTTGAAATCTTAGATCAAGGTTCTGAGATTCATTTCTATTATTTCGAACCTTTAGTATAACTTCAAACTCAGTATAACCGGCAGCCTGCATAACGCGTGAACTTTTTGTTTCGGTTATAGTGATATCTGATGCACGACCTGTTCTAAAGCGTAATTCATCACCCGGAGTTATGAACCCGGTCATTTGTTCGCCCAAAATCATAAGGTTATTCTCCTCTTTTGTTGATATACGAACTTTACCGGGTGGCAAAGAATCGTTTAACCCCGTTTCGGTGCTGTCTATATACCAAACTATTTCAGGACGAATATTCACTCTATTACCGCCATGAACCGACAAATTATGTTCGAATTTCTTTTCAAATGGTACTTCTGCTTTTTCAAAGAGCGTAAACTGTAATGTACCTCCTGCACTTAAAACTGAGTTTGAATGATATGTGTAGCGATAGAAATCTGAAAACTGTTCACTTTCAGGCATGAAATCTGATTCCATTGCACTATCAGCTGCCATAGACCTTAACATAATTGGTGGGTTATAGCCACCATGCATTAGATTGATATCTCCTGAAAACAGAATAAAACGTGAATTCTCAAATGCCTGATTGGTATTGTTTCTGATGAACCCAAGCGTTGTCCAATCTAATAGCCCGGTTGACTCATCTACAACCAAACGATGCTCGGCTGTCCAGCCCATAAGATTGTGGGTGTAATACAATCCAAGATTTTGCTCACCAGCTTCATCAGCGTAAACCAAAATGGACGGATTTACAGAATCGAACGGACTAGGTGCTTCATCCGGTAAAATAAGTCGGTAGTTATGAACACCATGTATTATCTGCCTGCGCCCTTCTTCATCTGTCAATACCAACGCTCCACTTTGATACCCATCTACCCTACCGGTTACGGTATCATTCGGACTTTGAAGGGTGATGGTTTTCCCTATCAACGTTTTATAATAATTCTCAAAATTAGTGTACGGATTGGGAGCGGTATATTCAATTTGTCTGCCATTTAAAAAGACTTCAAGGTTTGATTGATCATGAAGCAAAGGCAAACCGGAAAGTACAATTCGATTGAGTCCCTGTTCTAAGTTTAATTCACGAATTTCATAAACCCCGGCAAAATTAGCTCCATACAGTACAATAGTTTGATTTGCCACATCATTTGAATGAGTAATTGGTTGAGCGTGAGCAATGCCAACAAAAACCATAGATAACAAAAGCACAAAATATTTCATAAAACTCCTTTTTTTAATGTTACGAAGGTAACGAACCCTACTGCGGAAAAAGTACGAATGATGGTTTATTATATGTTACTTTTGTAGAGAACGATCTTAACCCGGATCTACAGAAACCTCATCATCACTCATCACATCATTCCAAAAGTGAATTGCAGCATTCCAGATTCCTCTGAAAATGAAAATGGTAAAGACAACAATCAAACCATATTCTTGAAAAGCGATAATAGCTATAGCATAAAAAATAAAGAGCCAGACCCTGACTTTATGCTGTTGTATATAGGGTTTTGTAAACCGTGGCACCTTATCAAATGGTACTGTGCTAACCATTAAGAGGGATAAAATGATAACAATAGTTACCAATGGCGACATCACCCCATGTTTAAAAACATCAAAAATTTCCATTCGGTGGTGAAATGTCAAAAAGAAGGCAACCAACATCATGGCCTGAGCAGGGATGGGAAGTCCTCTAAAATAATTTAAATCTTCTATTTTAGCTTCTACGTTAAATCTAGCCAATCGAACAGCACCACATAAAACGGGCAGAGCAGCAACTAAAAGTAATATTACGGCTCCGTGGTCACTAAATGCCCATGCGTAAATCAGGAAACCGGGTGCAGCACCAAATGAAACAACGTCACTTATAGAATCCAGCTCTGTTCCAAACTCACTTTGGCCATTTGTCAATCGTGCCATAAAACCATCCAGAGCATCAAATAAAGCAGCTAAAACAATCAGCCAGGCACCGTAAACAAGAAATCCTTCATAGATTTGGATGATGGCCAAAAATCCACATAGAAGATTCATCAAAGTGAAAAAACTGGGAACAACCATTCTTGGGATGGGCTTCTTCAATCGTTTTTTGAGGCGCTCGTTTGCTCTTCTCCCAAACTCACGTCCTTTCGAGACCTGATATCTTCGGCGTTTAACCCGTGTGATATCATGTTTTATCAAACTAATTCTCCCATTATTGTTTGGGTTGCAACCGTGCGGTCACCGGGCTTTATTTTCAACTTGCAATCTAAAGGGACGAGAATATCCATGCGGGAACCGAATTTCATCATCCCAAATCGCTGACCGGCATAGACATCATCACCTTCGTTGAGATTGTACACAATTCTTCTTGCAACATAACCGGTAATTTGCCTGAAAAACACTTTATTTCCGGACGGATGCAATACCCCAAACTCCGACCGTTCATTTAATTCAGAAGCTTTTTCGTGCCATGCAACCAAATATTCACCCTCATGGTACTTAACAAATTCAACTTTACCGGCACAAGGAACATAGTTTATATGAACATCTAAAGGAGAAAGAAAGATGCTTACTTGCTTGCATTTCCCTCCTATATATTTGGGCTCGTCCACTTCAATAATTTGGATAACTTTGCCATCGGCAGGGGCAATAAGCAAATCTTCCGTTCCGGGTTTGGGTTTTCTGTTCGGATCTCTGAAAAAATATAGCGTAAAGCCAATGGTGAATAATCCCAAAGCAGTTAGTAAATAAAAAAGCCAGCCGGATACAATGTACCCGATAATAATAAGCACAACACCAATTATTGATGCCGTAAAAACAACCGAATACCCTTCTTTAGCTATCATAAATTAGTTTGCTATATGGCGCATGATATCGTTAAATGTAACGAATATAAATATACCTATAATTAAGATAATCCCAATTTGCTGAAGTGCCATTCTTACCCTGATAGATGGTTCCCGACGGGTTACCGCTTCATACAATAAGAAAACGATATGACCGCCATCGAGTACTGGAATTGGGAGCATGTTTACTATTGCAAGCGTTATGCTTAAAAATGCAACAAACATCCAAAACCCACGAACACCTCCGCTATCGGTTACATCGCGGGTAACGGAAGCAATAGCAACGGGACCACCAAGATTATCACGAACCGATATTGTTCCGGTAAACATCTTGCTGAATCCCTGAATAATGCTCTTTCCGGTGTCCCAAGTTTGACCTACACCTCCAATAAGGGAAGTAATAGCGCCTTGATTTAACGTCTCAACACCAAAATATTCAACAGGATTTACCGGAGCGACACCAATCTGGCGGGTATCGGGATTTGGAGTAACACTCAAATTAATGCGTTCACCGTCTCTTAAAACAACCATTTCCAGCGTACTTTCAGCGGATTGAATAATGCCTACCAACTGCTGCCAAAAGCCTATCTCTTCACCATTAATCTCAATGATTTTATCACCGGGTTGAATTCCGGCCTCTTCTGCGGGCGAACCACTTAAAACTTGAGAAATTTGACTCGGTAATGCATTCATTACCGATATAAATTCAGGATTGCGAGAAAGAAAATCCAATAAGTTCTCAGGTGCTTGAATTAACACTTCTTCGCCATCTCTGAGTACAGTAAAATTGAGGTTTCTTGATGTAAGATCACTCAGCGTCAGTAAACCTGCCTGTTCATAAACTTCCGGGCGAACACCGTTAATCTTGCGTAACTCATCTCCTGTTCTGAAACCGATATCGTATGCAACTGATGTTTCCGGTATATAAAGTTCACCAACACGGTCAGATGGAAATACTTCTTTCCCGTAAAAAAATAAAATACCGGCAAAGATGAAAGCAGCAAGAATTACATTAAATGCCACCCCGGCAATCATTACAATAAAGCGTTGCCAAACCGGTTTTGAACGGAATTCCCAGGGTTTTGGATCCTGGTTTTCAAAACTTCCATCCATGCTTTCATCAACCATACCGGAAATTTTAACGTAACCACCCAATGGTGTTGCGGATATACAATAGTCAGTATCACCTACTTTTTTCCCAAACAAACGTGGAGGAAATCCGATACTAAATTGCTCTACTCTCATACCAAACCATTTGGCAGCAAGAAAATGCCCTAACTCATGAAATAAAACCAAAATGAACAGAGCCAGAACAAATAGTAGAATGGTTGTTCCTATACTAATGATAAATGCCATAGATTATTTAACTGATAACGACTGTGCGTAGCGTCGGGTTTTTGCATCAATTGCCTGAAGCGATGATACCGACAACGTTTCGTTTGTTTTTATATTTTCGAGTGATTTTTCCACGATTTGATGGATGCCAATATAAGGAATTTCACGATCAAGAAAGCGATAGACGGCTATCTCGTTAGCTGCATTTAATATAGCAGGAGCAAACCCTCCGGCACCTAAGGAATCGAGCGCCAGCTTTAGACAAGGAAAGCGATCGAAATCAACCTGTTCGAATGTTAGCTGATTGAGTGTTGAAAAATCCATTCGTGGAGTATCCAAATGAATGCGCTCGGGGAACGTCAATGCATACAGAATAGGAACTTTCATATCGGGATAGCCCAATTGTGCTTTGGTTGATCCATCCCTAAATGTCACCATTGAATGAATTATACTTTGAGGATGAATAACTGCCTCTATTTCTTCTAGGGGAATGCCAAAAAGCCAATGTGCCTCAATAATTTCCAATCCTTTATTCATCATCGTGGCAGAGTCTATGGTAATTTTGGAGCCCATCGACCAGTTTGGATGATTTAAGGCTTTTTCAACGGTTATATTTTTTAATTCTTCAAGAGGTGTTTTTCTGAATGGTCCCCCACTTGCGGTGATAATCATCTTCTCGATTTCATTCCCGCTTTCCCCAACTAAACATTGCAGAATAGCACTATGCTCAGAGTCAACAGGTATCAGGTTATCGGAGAGGTTACAATCCAACGACTGAATAATTTCACCTCCAACAACCAGTGACTCCTTGTTAGCAAGAGCTACCTTCTTTCCTGATTTGAGTGCATTATAAGTTGGTAAAAATCCGGAGAAACCGACCAAGCTATTTAATACTATATCAACATCAGTATGCTGAACCAAATCGTTTACAACTTCCAAACCGTAATATAATTTCGTCCCGGGGGAGTTTACTAATTGTTCAAAAGAAGCACGATTAGTGTCATCAGCTAAAACAGCAGCAGATGGTTTAAACTCATTAATTTGCTGAGCCAGAAGCTTATAATTTTTATTTCCGGAGAGCCCAAATACAGAGAAGCGATCGGGGTTTTTTCTTACAATATCAAGTGTTTGGCACCCAATTGACCCGGTTGAGCCTAACAGTAATAGTTTCACAGCTTAAATAATAAAAGTTTTGATTGTAAAGGCATCAACAACAAGTTTTTGCAAACTGTTCCGGCACAACCATATCAGGCTTTATCGTAAGATTTATCAACTACCTGATTAGCAACATAGGCCCTTCTAAGGTTGTTAGATCTATCAAATTCGAAATCAATCCTACCCAATACCACCCCTGCATGGCCTACCTGAGAGATCAACGTTGGTGCTTTACCCGGTTTTTCAACTACTACCGGTTCATCTAAAAGTGTGTGGGTATGACCGCCAATAATTAAATCGATTCCATCAACTTGTTGGGCAACAACCATATCGCTAACACGATTATCTTCATATCTGTAGCCTATGTGACTCAGGCAAATAACCATATCACATTTGTGGTCTTCTCGCAGTCTTCTCACCATTTGGCGAGACACAATCACCGGATCGTAATACACTACGCCTTCATGCAAGTGTGGAAGTACAAGATTGCGGAAGTTAACTCCCAAGCCAAAAATCCCGATTTTAACCCCATCAACATAACGAATTAGCTGCTCTTTGATGAACTGACCCATTTCAGGAGCACCTTTAAAGTCGTAGTTGGACGATACAAATGGAAAGTTTGCTTTAGGGGCAACATCAACAAAACCGGAAACAGCATTATCGAACTCATGATTACCAATGGTTGAGGCATCATACTCCATCATAGACATCAGCTCAAAATCCAAAGCACCATGATAGTAATTGAAGTAAGGTGTTCCCTGAAACGTATCACCCGCATCAAGAAGTAGATTGAAAGGATTGTCTTCCCGAATTTTTTTGATTAAAGCTGCTCTTCTTGCTGCTCCCCCAAGTTCTGCGTAAGCTCCTGAACCCATAGGGAAAGGATCAATTCTGGCATGCGTATCATTGGTATGCATTATGGTGATCGTTTTCATGCCCGTATTTCTTCCGTAACTCAAGACGGGTTTCAAACCAATTAACCCTAAACCGGCACCGGCTGCTGCAACTTGCTTTAAAAAGGTTTTTCTATCGATCATAGCCATAATTCTATCGTACTCGGTTGTCAGTTTTAGGTGAAATTTCAGGAACATGTCGCAAATACTCGATAAATGCATCCCTTAGCATTACATCAAGATCAATTCGTTCAACCGGATTCCATAAAGTTGGCATATCACCACCGCCATCGGCGAGCCAATTGTTGGTAGCAAGCCAGTAATGTCGACCGGTATCAATGGGATTATCACCAACTAGTAAATCACGGGCAACTCCATTTTCTATTCTGAATCTCATCCCGCTAATTGGTTCACCACCTTCTTTTGCAAGCTCATTAGCTAAAGCAATCATTTGAGAGCCTGTAAATCGCAAAATAGTGATATGATTTTCGAAGGGCATTAATTCGTAAATAGTGCCAACGGTAACATCACCTTCAGGAATGGGAATTCGAAGCCCGCCTCGGTTAAGTAACGCTACATCTACAGTATGCCCCATTTCGCGCGTAGCTCTGTTTTTGAGAATATCTGCAGTTAAATTTCCAAGGGGACTCTCGGGCTGCCCCCTTTCAATTACACCAGTGCTTTTTGTTACCAACCTATTCATGTAACGGTTGAGTTCAACGGCATATTCATTAATGAAAGCTACAACTTCCGGATCAGGCTCTATATCATCATCAATGAAAAGATAGTCTTGCTGATGCCCGATTAAATCATTCTTAAAATCCGCTTCTTCCGAACTATCCCAAAAATAGCTACACCCAGAGAGAAGTAGTAAAATTGTAAAGAGTGAAAAGTATCGGGTGATTTTCTTCCCTGATTCTAGTTGCATGTTTAAATCAATCTATTGTTGTCCGTTTTGAAGCATGTATTGGAAAAAGCTCATCAATTGAACGCCTGACGGAACATCGATCTCGTCGCTTGTTAATCTTCTGCTTTGAATTTCCTCGACCTGCATAATAACAGTTTCTACATTATTTTCCACAACAGAAATCTGCAATGGAAAAGAATTCGCTTCAAGTCCTAACCTGTCGAGCCATTCGTCTCCACCAAGTTGGGTAGCAAAATTTCCAAAAGCACTCATCATAGTAGTCCAGTCGATATAAATTTCATCAGAAAACCACATATGAATCTCTTCTTCTGAATCTTCAGGAATTATTGTATAAAGGTCAGCACTATAGCCATGAAAAGTTCTGGTATCTCCGGTTCTCATCATACGGACAGATTCTTCAACTTCCTTCATCGTTTCTTCAGACTGCTCCTGTATCTGCCGCATCACATCCGGACCACCAAGCATATTAATCAAAGATTCAATTTCAGCCAGCCTAAGTTGTATAGCTGATTTTTCATCTACAAAAGCAATTAAATCCCTTGAGTCCGCTCTTAACAAAACAGAACTTGTGGCAATTGGTAAACCGGAAGATACATTTTCATCCAAAGCGGAAATTTTCAGACGGTTTTCTTTAACAAAAAGCTGAACCTGTTCCATAGATTCACCGGTGTAAAGATTTATGAGGATGGAACCTTCATAGTGATTCTGGGCATTGGACAATGCAGGCGATAAAGCCCAAATTACAAGTAAACAAGCACTAAAGAGTTTTTGTATAATAGTCATAACATTCTTTCATTGTAATGAATAAGGAGTTTTTCTTGTGTAGGTAACGCAACCCTTTCTCAAAGAGTTGTGCACAGCCGGGAGCTTCAACATCATCGTAAATCAAATGATGGAAATTCCATACCACTACACCGCCATATCTACGAACGATATCGACTTGCTGTTTCGCATATTGAACAGCTTCTTTTTCTGACAAGCCCATATAATGAAACAGCTGCATATCCATGAGCATCATTGGCAATTGAAGTACCGGTATTTTTTGATTCAATTCAATATCAAAAATATAATGGGGATGAGTGAATCCCGTTCGAAACCCTGCCATCTCCGCCCATCCAATAGAACTATCAGTTTTTATACCACCATGCCACAAAATTCTGAATCCAAAAGTATGATCGTACCGAACGTAATGATACCGGTGCGATTCAACGACTCGATGCAACTTATTCTCGAGTTGCTTCTTCTCTTTGCTGAATAACTGCGCATCAAACCCTGCCTCGTAGCTTGCATGAAGTCCGATTTCGGCATTCATTTCAACCAAATTTGAAACAATGGTTTCAAAAAACGGATTGGATAGATAGTCTGCTGCATCATTTTTATGTTTATTAATGATGGACTTGAACAGGAATGTAGGCGTTACACCTAATTCCTTTTCAAATTCAAAGCTTTTTAAAATTGAGGTTTCATAGGTATCGCCGGGTGTTAACAAATCTTTTGCAGAGCCAGTCATTCGTTTTATTCGTTTACGAACAGGAAGATTATGGGCATTTTTTAATGGAATATCATACAACTCCCGCTTGACTGTACCTGCATATTTTTTTCGTATGCGATCAATATCATGTGTGATAACTGCTGCAAAATCCCTGCCACCCCATTGCCTGCGTTGAATTTCCAGGTTTGTGCGATCCCGAATTTCTCCTACTATGATACCTGTAAATTCATTCACAACCGGACGATTTGCAATTCCAAGTTTTCCCGCCAAAGTGTTTTTGTAGAGTACTCTTCTATGAGCATCACGGGAAGTTGGTAATGCTTTTTCCCAATCACTTAAAAAATAAAAAGCAGATGCAACCAAATCGAATTGAGAATCTGATTTATGGAAAAGTACAGGAAGATTTTCACCATACTCGGTTTCAATCATCATGCATAATTCTTCATTGAAGACTTCTCTTGAACTGAAATATTCAAATGCTACTTCTGATGAAAAAAGGTGAACATCAGTAGCTTCTATCAACTCACTATTGGAACCGTAATAAAGCTTAACATGGTCGCTTTTGCGGAAATCTGTGGCTTGTTTAACAAAATAAAATGGGCAATCATAAACCGAGAGCATACTCTCGATTGCAAATTCTGCTTTTGGAGTGAAGTGATTGGGTGCATCTACAAAAATGCAAATCATACCACTACCTAAGGTCAAGCTTAACCTTTTTCAACCATCCGCCACCAATAACATCGTCACCCTCGTAACAAACTAGAGCCTGTCCCGGGGTGATGGCACTACGTGCTTCCGGGAAACGGACAGTGAGTTCATCGTCTCCGGTTTGGGTCAGAAATGCAGGCGCACCGCTGTCATTATACCTTATCGAAGCAGTAACAGGCATTTCTTCAACGGGTACACGATCGTACTTGCCCATATTAATTTGGTTGGCAGTACAATAAGTACTTTCGAGATCTTCTTCTTCACCAACGGTTATGGTGTTTGTTTCCGGATCGATATGCGTAACATATACGGGTTTGCCCATTGCAAGATGAAGTCCCCTTCTCTGACCAATAGTGTAGAACGGATAACCTTTGTGCTTACCAACAACATTTCCGTGCTTATCAACAAATAAACCACCATCTACTCTTTCCTCAAGACCCTCTACTCGATCTCTTAAAAAGCGTCGGTAGTCGTTATCGGGTACGAAACAAATTTCGTAGGAATCCTTTTTATTTGCCACGTTTAACAAACCGAAATCATGTGCCATTTCACGTATTTCTGTTTTGTGATAACTACCAAGCGGAAACAAGGTTTGTGCTAAATTCTTTTGAGATACGCCCCATAAAGCGTAAGATTGATCCTTGTTGTGATCTTTACCTCTTGAAATGACATATCGCCCATTTTCTTCACGAACATTAGCGTAGTGCCCCGTAGCGATATAATCACAACCTAAATTTTTGGCACGACGCATAAGTGCTTCCCACTTGATATGGGTATTACACAATACGCATGGATTCGGTGTGCGTCCATCGAGGTATTCATCTACAAAACGATTAATAACCCAATCGCCGAACTCTTCGCGAATATCAACAATAAAATGAGTGAAACCGTATTTAAGGGCAATCATTCGAGCGTCGTTCATAGATTCCAGAGTACAACATCCGGTCTCTTTATTGGAATTTCCACCACTGCTACTGTAATCCCATGTTTTCATGGTGATACCGATAACCTCAAATCCCTGTTCTTTAAGCATAACAGCCGCAACAGAGGAATCAACACCTCCGCTCATAGCTACCAGTACTTTTCCGCGGGTACTCATTTTAACGAATTGATTTTATTTGAATAAATTAATTTTGTGTAGGGTGAAAAATACGAATTTAATATGAGATTATTGTGAAGACCGGGTGTGGTGGAGTATGCTGTAAAATCATGACTAAATGATTTTAGTACCACCATGATTTTTTGGCAGCTGTACAATTTGAGTGAAATAGTATTGTTTTCGCCTATGATAGTTTAGAATGATTAAATAACAGCAGACCTTTGTATTTTTTGAAAGTTTTCACCATCCCTCTAGATTCGCTGCGCCAATTATACTAAATAAAATCATCCACACCGTCATCCCGGAAATGCATTAGGCGAAGCAAATGCGTTATCCGGGATCTTCCAGTTGCGAAATGGGGAAGTCGAGTTCAGGGCTGGTTGTCTCATGAGAAACTCAAGAATCGGCTGAAAAATGGTCTTGGAGCAGAACTGGAAGATCCCGCATAAAATGATTGCTACGCTTATCATTTTTGCGGGATGACGTTTCTTTGTTGTTTGTTGGTTTATTTTTGATTGCTATCTACCGTTTTTTTATAGTAAACCCAAAATGCCGTAGGCATGACCAATATTATATCCCCGTATTTTAATGCGGGGTAA
>PXCK01000017.1 GCA_003566635.1 Balneolia bacterium
TATGGATTATGACATTTTTATTTATGACATGTAGTCAAAAGCAATTATTATAAAAGTTTCTAAAGCGTAATATGGTTTTTAAAAAAGCCCCTAATTTTTCAAGTTAGGGGCTTTTTTCTGGAACACAACAGGGGTATGCCGTCATGTAAGATCAATTTCTTCGGCAAGCAATCTTAGTACATCATACTTACCTATCGAAGCTATCGCTCTGGATATCAAGGGTGATAGCTGTTGATGTTGCTTAAATTGGTTTAAGAGTTTTTCCAGGTACTCTGTGAAGTCAGTAGTTGAATCATAACTAATAAGTCCGGCTTCTTTTGCAGGTACTAAAATTTGCTTGATCAAAGTTCTTACCTCCTCAATTATTTGATTATTCGAATCAAAAATATCCGATACTACCTCCTGAGCCGGATTAACAGTTGAAATAGCAACACTTAATCTTTTCTTTCGAGAGCCGCGTTGCCTATCTGATGTAAGTGAAACCCGCTCAATATCGGCTCTCAATCCTGCCAATCGTGAGCAAGCTGTGTGGTTGTGTTCTTTAAGCAACACTTCAGAATCTTGTATCCATGACACCCAACTACTTAGAGCTTCCGGCTTTTTTTGTGAAAAAGAATCCACTAAATCAGGCACTTTTAGTAATTGCGATCTAAGATTATTCACCAGTTCAAGTTTTGAGGGTTTCATCTTTTACTCCGGTAATAAAGTGGATTCTACATCACCATCTTCGTCTTCATTTCTATGCCACTCCATCCCCTCTTCGGTTATTTTTAGTTTTAACCTTACAATTGATTGCGGATTCATTTCCTTGAGCCTGTGTGCTTCAACTATAACCTCGGAATCTTCCAAATCAACCTGAGCACCTCTGTCTTGAATCAACCCATAAACCACTTTTTGAAGTTTATTTTTTAAACGCTCTAAAATTTGATCGAATGAATTTTCTCCATAAAGTGCCAATAGCCTTGTACTAAGCTTTTCGTCCATCGAAATAATATTAAAAAACGATTCCGCTACCTGTTCTTTAAACTCATCGAAAGAATCTTGCTTGGGTGAACCGGCTTTTAACCTGGTTTCCAGCTCTCTTGTGAAACCTGCAATATCTGACCTAAGAATTTTAGCCAAATCTTGCCTGAATGATGAAACCTTCGCAACATTTCGAGCAACATTATAAACCGCAGAGTTAAACTTCACGTTTTCAATAGGTTGATAATCTGTCACTTGTTGTTCAATCACGCTCTCAATAGCAAGAGGAATATCAAGTTCAACATCCTGTGCCCTGAATCTTGGCACTGGAAAGTGCTTAAGCAACTTATGTTCTGCATAAGCTTCCGCAATTTTGGCGGACTCAAGGTCCGCCAAAACGCGCGCTTTATTCACTCCGGAGATCAAAGATCCCAAATAGTCTTTAAGCTTAGCCATAACACTGTGGATTAATCGCTTGACCCACCAGCGGTATTAGCACTAGCAATACTATCTTCCAGCATGGTAAGAATACGATCTAAGCCTTCCGGTAGTTCATCGTTAACTACCCGAACGTTAACTCCCATATTGTAGGTTTTTTCTACTTTAGTACCTCTTGTGGAACTTCTCTTGTAAGATGCAGAAGCCTTGAAATTCACAATTTTGTAGTTAATACCAAGCTCAGCCGATGCTGCAAACTCATTAGAAACATTTGCAGTTTCTGTTGATGTAAGCTTTGCATTGAAATCGATTGTCATTTCATCTATTCGAAGTGCCGGAATCGTTAACATAGTTAAGAAGGGCACTTTTATAGTTAATGCCTGATCTTCAAAACCGTCGTTTTCTGAATTCGCCACTTTTTTTGTGTAGCTGAAGTCAACATATCGAAGTTCGCCTTGATCGTCAAAGCCAACCTCTTTAATAAACTCGACTTGAGACATTGAAGCTGCGTGTTGAGCCTGAACTGCTGCTTGCAAAGGACCGCCAATGTAAACGCTAAAATCCAGGCTATTCAATTCTTGAACTAAATTTGCCATAATGATGTGATTTAGATTTTATCCCTACTCTTAAAGCTTTTCGGGAACCGCTGTTTTTATTTGTCTGTATTTCCAATCTTATCCATTAGCGGTTTGATCTTAGAGACGCCAACGTGATAATTCAACGACATAATGGAGAGCCAAAAGTCGACATTCCTTAAAAATTATCTAACCAGTACATGTTTCTAGAGAGACAACTCTATTGTATTAAAAATTTTTAATATTTTCAAATTTATTTTTTAGGCAGGTTTTTATTTTGAGGTGCTGGTGGAAATACTTTGCTTTTATTGATTTCTAATATTAACCGGGTTTTCAAAGTATAGATAGCGTTTAGAGATAGCCATACATGTTTGAATTACCTTTTAGAGTTCGTTGCAATAAAAAAGAATTAAAATTGCTTAAGCTATTTTACACCCTCACCCCAGCCCTCTCCCAAATTTCCTACTACATCAAAAAAAAACAACGATATGGGAGAGGGGGTCTGTTTTGATCAGAACAAAAAAGACTGAATTCGTTACCACACATAACTAAGGCAAGGATTACCCTCTCCCATTTAAATAAGCGCTACGAAATCCCAAGCTAATTTGGGAGAGGGAAGGGTGAGGGACAAAAAAAGAGTAAATACGCAGGAAAAAGAACGTTTAAAAAAGGTAATAACTATCAACAGGCTATTGCTTGAAATGAAATTGGTAAAAAAACTACAAAAATCAAATTGAGATAATAATTAACCAGCACCTCAAAATAAAAACCTGCCATTTTTTAACAGCTTACGTTTTGCCGGAATGTGCAGACAGAATTCGCTGATTATTTTCCTTTTAAGAATTTTTGGGCGTTAATGAAATTGGAAGAATTGTTTTCGATATCTCTCACCAAATCAGAAATGCTCATTGCCGGTTTTAAGCCCACCAGTATATGAACATGGTCTGCCACGCCATTAACGATAATCGGCTTTTGATTTTTGCCTTTCATAATGCCTGCCATATAGCTATTTCACCCCTGCGGGGTTTGGTTTAGATGGATCATTTTTGTTTTCTATAATCTTGTCATCCCTTCGGGATTTTTTTCCGACTTCCGGACTTATCCATCTTGCTATTCACCTAGTATTTAGTATCTATATATTAGTTTTCTAAAGTGGTCTTAAATTTTTGTTAATATTAGGGAAAAAGGTGGTCGGGGCACCTTCCTTACTCCTCGTAAACTTGCCTCGGCTTGCCGGTGGGTGGCGAAGACGCTAACTTTTTCTCATAAAGTCACAACCACGCAAACAAAGGCGCAAGAGGCGTAAACTACTTCTCGTAAACTTGCTCCAACATACCGATGGGACGCAATAGAGAGATGCACGTCCATACTGAAATAAAAAAACTCTGTGCCTCTGCGACCTCTGTGGTAAAAAACAACTTGGAAAATCTTTAGGCTAGGTTAAGGTTGAGAATATTCTAAAAAAGCGTTCTTAACAAAAAAAGCCACTCCGAATATCGAAGTGGCTTTCAAATAAAGCTAAGTGGCTACTTTAAACTACTAGAAATTCAGTAACCTATCAGCTGCTTCTCTAATATCAGTATCATTAGGAAGAATAAAATCTTCGTAAGGAGCAGCAAAACCAATTGGAGCAAATTTAGCTGCGACTCTTGCAACAGGCGCATCTAAATCTTCGAAACAGGTATCCATAATTTGGGCAGAAATCTCAGCTCCAAACCCAAGAAACTCATAATCTTCGTGAAGCACCATTACGCGGTTGGTTTTCTTTACCGATTTATGAACTGTTTCTGCATCATAAGGAACAATCGTTCTAAGATCGATAACCTCAATTTCAATACCTTCTTTAGCTTTTTCTTTGGCCAAATTCATTGCTTTGTGAGCAAGTGCTCCATAGGAAACGATGGTCAAATCACTACCCTCACGGAGTACTTTAGCTTTTCCTATTGGCGTGAAATAATCGGCACCCGGCTGTGAGGTACGTGCGTATCCCTGACGGTATAAAAACTTATGCTCAAGAAACAGTACCGGATCATCACTTCTGATTGCAGTTTTCAATAACCCTTTAGCATCAGCAGCATTGCTAGGCATCACAATTTTGTAACCCGGTATGTGGCCAAATGTGGCTTCGATATTCTGGCTATGGCATAAGCCGCCATGTATGTATCCGCCAATCGGCACACGTATAACCATTGGGGCACTCCATAAATTGTTAGAGCGATATCTTAGCGTTGGAACCTGATTACGCAGCATTTGCATTGCAGGCCAGATGTAATCACCAAACTGAATTTCTACAACCGGCTTAAATCCTCTAATACTTAAACCACAAGCAGCACCTATAATAGATGCTTCGGCTAAAGGCGAATTGAAACAACGCTCACTACCAAATTTTTCTGTAAGTCCGCGGGTTGCAGTAAATACACCACCTTTACCACCTGCTACATCTTCACCAAAAACAAGGATTTTCTCGTCGGCTTCCATTTCCTCTACGAGCGCCTGATTAATGGCATCTACCATTACAATCGGCTCACCTTCGGGCTTGGTCGATTCGTACTCTAAATCAGTTCCATTCTCTGAAAGAACATAACGTAAAGAATCCTCCGATTTAGGATCATCTTGTTCTTTACACCATTCGGTATCTTCGTCAATTTGCTTTTTCACATTTTCTTCAAGAGCAGAGATTTCATCTCTGGTCATTAACTTAGCCTTCACCATCTGGTCGGCTAATTTAGTGATAGGATCGTGAAGTTTATCTGCTTCCAAATCTTCCTCAGAACGGTATTTTCTGTGGTCATCAGAAGAAGAGTGCGGCAGTAATCGAACTACATGAGCGTGTACAAGGGTTGGCCCTTCACCGTTACGAGCGCGCTTTACAGCTTGCTCCATAGCAGCGTACGATTCAAAGTAATCTGTTCCGTCAATTTCAACAATTTCCAGATTTTCGAAACCGCTTACTGTTTTAGAGATAGACTTATTACTTGTTTGTTCATCAACAGGAACCGATATGGCAAACTTGTTATCTTGAACTACAATTATAGCGGGAGCTTTGTCTCTCGAAGCCCAGTTTAGCAACTCAAAAAATGATCCTTGAGAAGTTCCCCCATCTCCTGTTGAAATATAGACCACATCATCACTTCCAAGATGTTTTGCGGCTTTAGCAATTCCAAAACCCGGCAAAAACTGTGCACCTATAGCACTGTTAACCGATACTATATTAAACTCTTTACTATTGAAGTGAGATGGCATTTGGCGACCACCGGAAGTGTCCGTTACTTTTGACAAGTGAGCGGAAAGCAACTCTCTTGGCGTCATACCCAAGGAAAGTGAAAATGCCATATCACGATAGTATAACATTCCCCAATCTTTTCCGGGAACTAAATTTTTACCGGCGGCAACCTGAATAGCTTCATGTCCTGAACCGCCAATATGGAAAAAGCCTCTGCCTTGTTTTAATAAATTTAGCATTTTTTGATCTAACCTTCTCGAGGTCATCATCAAGCGCAGGGCTTCTGTTAAATGATCTTTCTTAAACTTTTTAATTGATGCAGCCTTAATTGTATAGGCTGAATCGGAAGGCACTAAACTAGCCTTTCCATTTAATGTGTTAACACTCATTTACCTAAAATTTTAATAATAATAGTGGGCTTCTTTTCTGCATCTAAAATACGGCTTTTGGGAGTTTCCTCCCAATTGGAGGGAATACTTTTACAGGCCGTAAATCTTCGTTTAATTAACAGAAAACCGCTTTTAATCTAATAAACCGAGAACTTAATTAACTTCAATTCTATGGCCAGTTTTAACGTACTCGTTAATAATTACGTTCAGATTGGCACTAAAGCTCTTTACCGTAAATACGATACCTTTTATCTAAAAAGCCGCCAATTTTTTCGGCTACCCGAATCATGTCTATATTATTTTCCAACAGCCAACTTAACTCCGACTCTACATACCCTTTTTCCAGACCTCTTAGAATAGCTGCCCTGTTTAATAAGGCTTCAATCCCTTTGTTTCTGTATTCCGGAATAACCCCCATTAAAGCTGTTCGGTATCTGTTTATTTTTCGCTTGTTAAGTAAAATTTTAAAAATCCCGAATGGAAAAAGCCGACCATTTCTATTATTTATAAAAACCTGATTCATATCCGGTAATCCTACAGTAAACCCTACCGGTCGTCCATCAATCTCAGCTATATATGCAATATCATCATCTAAAATCAGCTTCAAGTCTTTTGCTATGTGATCAAACTCTTCTTTAGGAACTGGGTTGAATCCCCAATTTTCTGCCCAAGCACTATTGAAAATTTGACGAATGGTTTCGGCCTCAGTCTCAAAATTCTTGATGTCAACTTTTCTAATCCTAATGTTCGGGATGCGATGCCTTACAATTCTATCTGCTTTTTCTATACGATCTAAAGCTACCGTTTCTTTGGTAACCATGTAGGCTAATAAGTCAATAATTTTTTTTAGTCCTGCATTCTTTACTAACCCATCATAATATGGTTTACTCCAAGGCATCATAATAAAACTTGGTTTATCATGTCCCTCCACCAATAGCCCGAGCTCATACATCATTCCGGGATTTATTGGACCATGCATTTTTTCCATTTCATGCTCTTTAAGCCAGTAAGATGCCGACTCAATCAACTTTGTAGCGACATCTTGTTCGTCTACCGACTCAAAAAATCCCCAAAATCCCGTTTTACTACCTTGGAATTCTACCCAATTAAAATCTACAATTGCAGCTATACGACCACAAACTTTCCCATTTTTATAGGCTAAGAAATATGCTGCATCAGCATTTCTAAAAAAAGGATTTTTCTTTTGGTTAAGAAGGTCTCTCTGCTGAATGTAAAGTGGCGGTACATAGTTGGCATCGTTTTTATAATGCTTGTAGGGGAAATTCAAAAAAGCCTTCATTTCTGAAGGCTTTGATACTTTTCTAATTTCTACACCGCCGTTGGCTGTCATTACAATATGCTAATTAAATTATTGATGGGCACCGTGGCCGTTATTATCAATAATACCGTGTTTTAACCCTACAATTTTAAATCCTTCAAGAATTTGATCTAACTGATCGTTGGTATGCGTAGCGCTGTAACTTGTACGAATAAGTGATTGCCCTTGAGGAACAGCCGGTGGTACAACCGCATTAGCATAAACCCCAACTTCAAATAGATCTTTCCAAAATTTGAAGCAACTCATCATTTCGCCAATTACTACTGGAATTATGGGAGTGCTACTTGTCCAAACATTGAACCCTAAATCTTTTAAACCTTTTCTCATGTAATCAGAAATTTCTTCTAACCTGTCGAGTCTCCAGGTTTCTGTTTTGAGAACTTCAAGTGCTTTCAATACAGTAGCTGCATTTGCAGGCGGCATAGATGCACTAAAAATGTGTGCCGGTGAATGATGGCGAATAAACTCAATAACCTGTCGATCACCTACTAAGAAACCACCTAATGAAGCAAAGGATTTAGAAAATGTTCCGCTAATTAAATCCACATCATCGGTCAAACCAAAAACCGATGCAGAGCCGCGACCACCATCGCCAATTACACCAATTGCGTGAGCATCATCCAAATAAAGACGAGCATTATATTCTTTAGCGATACTAACTAACTCAGGAACGTTTGCAAGTTGACCAGACATCGAGAAAACACCGTCACTTACAATAATTTTTCCGGCATCAGGGTTTGATTTGTCCAACAGTTTACGGAGTTGATCCATATCGTTGTGTCCATATCTGTATGTTCTTGCATTGGAACACATAGTACCTACAACTATACAAGCATGGTTATCTCTGTCAGAGAAAATTTCATCATTACGACCGGCAATAGTTTGTATAGATCCCTCATTTGCCTGATACCCGGTTGAAAACAGAACGCAGGATTCTTTACCCATAAACTCGGCAAGTTCTTCTTCTAATCTCAAGTGCAAATCAAGGGTTCCATTCAAGTAGCGTGAACCGGTACAACCTGTACCGTATTGGGTGATTGCATCTTGGGCAGCTTTTATCAATCTGGGGTCGTTGGTAAGCCCTAAATAATTATTGGAACCAGCCATAATTACCTTATGACCTTCAATTACAACAACAGTACCATCAGTTTCTGTAAGTGGCTTAAAATATGGATATAACCCATTGGCTTTTATTTCATCGGCTTTTGTAAAATTATAAGCCTTCGTAAAAATATCGGTAACTTTCTTTACACCCTGGGTACTGCTCATTCCTGTCTTAATATCTAGAAAAAATTGAAAATTAACTTAAAATATACGCATTTATACAGTCTCTTCAAACCATTTCATATAATATATTACTATGTAGTAATATTGTTTGTCTGATTGATTTAAAGAAAAGTCTTCAAATACGATTTATATCTCTCTGAAACAGAAATCCAGTTGAATTGCGTTCGCGCAAACTTTGCGCTTTTTTCAGAAAGTAAACGAAGGTCTTTACGAACTAAATCATTTATAGTTTCTGCAAACTTTTCACTGTCTAATAAGGGTATCTTAAAACCGTTTTCACCATTTTCTATCACATCGCGCATCCCTTCAATATCGGTTGCAATAGCAGGTGTATGATGGATGTTTGCTTCAAGTAGCACCACACCAAACCCTTCCATATCTCCGGGAACTTTTATGTTAGGCATTATGAACAAATCCGATGCAGAATATGCAAGGTCTAGGACTTCGTCGGGTTGGCGACCCAGCATAAAAACGCGTTCACTCATGTCAGACTCTTCGATGGCCTTCATTATGGCGCTTTTCTCACCCCCGTCACCTATAATTACATAGCTTATATTCTCGTCGGTTGCCGGCAGTACATTTTTCACAAACCATTCGTGCCCTTTTCTTTTTATAAGCCTTCCCACAGTAAGCAAGATTTTTCTACCGGAAAAATCGATACCTGTGGCATTTTCAAATTCTTTTCTGGCTAATTCTTTAGAAATTACATTGTCTAAATTTCTTGCATCGAAACCGTTGGGTAAAACTTTACTTTTTACCGGGTCCAATCCACGATTTATGCACTCCTCCCGAGTGGCACTGCTTACAGAAATAACACCATCTAAAGAATTAAACGTTTTAGGCACCAACCATTGGTAGAGCGGCTGCGTTAGGGTAACATCATGGCCATGACTAATAGTTACCATAGGAATTTTTACACGTTTTCTCACAAACCAGGCAACCGAACCTGTTACCATGGATGAGAACAAAACTACATCCGGTTTATGTTTTTTTATATATGATGGGAGAAAAAACCACAACCGAAGCAAGAAGAAAAAGGTTTTTATCTCAATGAATTTCCATCCGGTTTCGAGGGTAAGTTTCTGTACTTCTAATTCTTTGTCATTTTCAAACTCATGTAAAAGCTGCATGCTAACCCGTTGCATTCCTCCTATATTTTTGAGAACTGCATCAGGTGGCGGATGTAAATGTGATATGTAGAGTACTTTCAAACCGACTTTTATTTTAGATTTCCAACTAATCTTCCTTCATCCACCAAAACGTCTCGATAATCCCCAAGTAGTTTCCCAAAAACGTTACTCCATTGGTAGCCTTCAGATATTTTGTGGCTTTCATTCCCCATTTTCAACCTCAACTCTTCGTCATCATACAAGCGAATAAGATTTTGAGCGAAGGCTTCTGCATCTCCGGGCCTGCTAATGTAACCATTTACACCATGTTTTACCAATGAGCTACTGCCTACTGCATTCGCTACCACCGTTGGTAAGCCCGATGCCATTGCTTCTAGTGTTACATTACCGAACGATTCCGTATCAGAAGGAAAGAAAAAGGTATCCCCACTTGCATACGCTTCAGCCAGTTCTTCACCAAATAAGTGACCGGTATAAACCGCTTGTGGAAATTCAGCTTTCATGGCTTCTTCGGCAGGACCACTTCCTACAACTAAAAATTTAGCTTTAGGTCGCTGTTCCAAAACAAGTTTAAAGGTATCTATTACGACTCGTAACGCTTTTTCCCAAACCAACCGCGATACAAAGGTAAACACAACATCATCGTCTTTAAACCCCACTTTTTCACGGAATTGGTTGCTTCTTCGTTTTGGGTTAAATAAATCAGGCTCAATACCTCTTGCCCAGATTTCAAGTTTCCCGGAATCCAATCCATTGTTTATCAACCAATTCATCATAGATGGCGTGGGCACGAATATTCGCTTACACTTACCGTAAAACCAGAATAAATATTTCCACAGCAAAGGTTCCAAAAACGAAATATTGTAATACTTAAGATAACTGGGGAAGTGGGTATGATAGGATGATACAACCGGAATATTATGGTTCAACGCTAATCGCAACGCTTTCAAACCTAAAAAATCGGGAGTTGCAATATGGATGATATCGGGTTTAAAATCGAGAACCTGTTGCCGCTGAACCTCAGGCAAAAACAAACTAATGCGATATTCTTCTCTTCCGGGGGCAGCTACCGACGGTACCGAAACAAAATTCCCTGCATGTTCGATAGGTGGATTTTGAATAGTCGGGCCAAAAACCAGAACTTCTACCCCATTCTCTTCCAAAAAACGAACAAGCCTGTTTAATGTTAGTGATACCCCGTCTTTTATGTGATTGTAGTTGCCCGTAAATAAGGCAATTTTAAATGCTGCCATTAGTTGGTTTTGCGTTTAGCTTTTCATGCTAACGTTGATTATTGGTATATTCTCCGAACATCATACCGGAGATTTAAAAATCATTCTCCGGAGTTCAAAATTCAGTTAATATACGCAGTTTTAAGCCTTTAATGAAAGTTTTCATAACCGGTGCAACAGGCTTTATCGGGAGTCATCTTGCCGATTTTTTTCTAGACCAACAAAATGTTGAAGTACGTTGTTTAGTACGCTCTAAACCAAAGTGGTTAGATGGAAAACCCATTACCGTAATTTCAGGAGATTTGAACGATGTTATGGCTCTTAAAGAAGGCATGACAGGTGCTGATATTGTTTTTCACTTGGCTGCTCTTGTTAAGGCTCCAAAAGAGGAAACTCTGATTCGCACTAATGTTGAGGCAACGGAGAATCTTATTCGGGTTGCGCAAAAGTGTAACGTACCAAAAATTGTAGTGCTATCATCGCTTGCCGCTGTAGGACCGAGTTTTGATAACCCGGTTGATGAAGAGGATGAACTCTTACCCGTTAGCATGTATGGAAAATCGAAAAAGTTAATGGAGGAGATGATTCATCAGGTTGCACGGCCGGAAGATTCCATCACCATTTTGCGCCCCCCTGCTGTTTATGGTCCCAGAGAAGAACAAATTCTTTCATTTTTCAAGATTTGCAGTAAAGGCTTATGCCCTATTGTAGGGGATGGAGACACTTCGCGTATCTCTATGGTGCACGTTAAGGATGTGATTCAAGGGCTTTCCCTTGCTTCCAAGCAACGTGAGAAGGGAATTCACACCTATTTTGTCTCAAGCGATACCGATTACGCATGGAACGAAATTAAACGGGCTACATCTTTGGCTCTGGATAAAAAACTAACCACTTTACGCATCAATCCTAAAATTGTACAGACTTTAGGTACAATGCTTGAAGCGCTTGGTTCGTTGTTTGGGCAATATCCTGTAATGAATAAAGACAAGGCAAGGGAAATGACCATGCAATGGACTTGTTCTACCGGTAAAATCCAGAAGGAATTAGGATATAAACAATCGATGTCATTAGAAGAAGGAATTAAGGATACCATTAAGTGGTACAAAAAACATAACTGGTTATAACTATGCGCATAATTACCATCATCGCTAAAATTTCTACCATTATATCCGTCACTTTTCTGCTTGCAAGCAGTGCTTTGTCTCAGCAGTTGGTCAAGGATTTCAACCATTTAATGGAAATCCCGGGTTTAATTACCATTGATGCCACTCCAACCCATTTTTATGCACTTTCGGAAAACGACGGACTTATCGTGTTCAGAGTAACAGCCAACGGGCTTGAATGGTTGTATAGTTCAGAGGGAATGCAGCGCCGTGGTAATCGTCTTCAGGCCGATATACGTTTTGCTTATTTGATGGGAGACGACAACCGTTTGACGGTAATTGAACCGACCTCAGTTTTAGGCGTTTATTCATCTACTACCCTTCCCTTCCAACCCAATCGTGTAGCCCGCGTTGGAGATACTCTTTTTATAACCGGCTCAGCCAACGGATTGTTTAGTTTAAATCTTAACACTCCCGAATCGGTTGACAGCGAACCGGAACGTGTTTTAAACGATATTCTTGGTGATGCCGATGCTATTGGTGTACGTGCGTTTAGTAGTCAACTACTTGTATTAACCGACAACTCCGAAGTTTTCCAGATTAGTCTTTCAGGTGATGAACCCGAGTTAGTTCGGACTTACTCTATTTCGCTAGATGCTCAAAATCTTTTCATTGCCAATGATGTTCCAAAAGTTTCCGACCGAAGTGGAAGAACTGTCGAGTTAACAGCTGCCGGAAATATTCGTCCCGTTTTTACCATAGGTTCTTCGATTGACCGGTTACTCTACGTAGATAACACCTACATTATTCGTACTGTAGACGGTAATGTTTGGGTGCGCCATCGTAACCAAATGCCTGAGCTTGTTGCAGATAATCCTGAAAATGGCAATCATATTGCCGTTACCCGTAACAGATTGTGGATTTCTGACCATGGAATGTTATCACCTGCAAGCTACCTTTCATCGGCTCAAGATAATGGAGATGAAATAAGTACTGAAGAACCTCAAGGTACGTTTTCCGGTCAGTTAAGGTTAAAACCGATTCCAAATCAAATCATACCTTTTCCCCGACCGGTACTTGCGTCAGTAGAGCTTGAAGGAAACGTACCAAATGACGGTGTTTCCTTCCAGATACGTAGCTCGGCTGAAGGGGCAACCATAAAAAACCAGGGCTTCTATTGGCAACCAAACAGCAGAAATGTGGGAGTGAACCGATTTACTATTGTTGCCACAACCGCCGACGGTCAATCTGATGAAGTTTCTTTTGAAGTTGATGTTCGTGCATTTAATATGCCTCCTCGTTTTAATCCAACACGCCCTTTGTCAATTCCGGTTGGTGAAACATTTGAACTCCCTATTAGGGCTACTGACCCCGATGGGATTGATTCGGGTTTGATACGCTATCTGGGGGTTGATTTACCTGACGGTTCTACTTTAAATGAAAGCACCGGATTGTTCACATGGACTCCAACACGCCGACAAGAAGGAACACATGAGTTTCAGGTAATTGCTACAGATCAATTCGGTTCGGCTGCTTCTCAAAACATTACCATTAACGTACTGAGCATTTCCCGCGATAATTAGTTTGAAGCATCAAGAGGAGTTCAGCCATCTGTTAGTTTCATGGTATCTCGAAAATAAACGAGACTTACCCTGGAGGGAGACCAAAGATCCGTATATCATCTGGTTGTCAGAGATCATGCTCCAACAAACCAGAGTTGATCAAGCTACTCCCTACTTTTTTAAATTTACCGAAGCATTTCCTACCGTTTGCGATTTGGCTAAGGCCGAGCGCCAAACCGTTTTAATGCTTTGGGAAGGTCTTGGGTATTACAGTCGCGCGCGAAACCTCCACGATACAGCCAAATTTGTATGTGATAATTTAAACGGCAAATTTCCTGATACCTATTCCGGCTTACTTTCTTTAAAAGGAATTGGCCCATATACGGCGGCAGCTATATCAAGTATTGCGTTCAACATACCAAGAGCTGTAGTTGATGGAAATGTAATCCGGGTTTTATCCCGATGGGCGGGAATTTCGGATGATGTATCATCAACCAAAACCAAAAAAGAGATTCAGCAACTTGCCGACGAAATAATTGACTCATCTCAACCCGGAGATTTCAATCAGGCAATGATGGAATTGGGCGCCACCGTGTGTACGCCCGTCAATCCTAATTGTGAAGTTTGTCCTATTAGCGGAAGTTGTACTGCTTTCATAACAGCCCGAACAGACTCAATTCCTTACAAAGCGCCGAAAAAAAAAGTACCGCATCATCAAATTGTTGTTGGAGTTTGCAGAAATGAGGATGATTTACTTTTGATTTCAAAGCGACCGGAAGACAAGATGCTGGGAGGATTATGGGAGTTTCCCGGAGGAAAAGTAGAAGCAGGCGAAACATTTGAAGAAGCCCTGATTCGGGAATTTGAAGAAGAAACCGGACTTTCGATTTTGGTTGAAAACAAGATTACAGAAATCAAGCACGCCTATTCACACTTCAAAATTACGCTTCATGCATTTTATTGCCGGTCAAATGGTTCAATGCCCATTAGTAAAGAGGGGCAGGAATTAAAATGGATTTCAAGATCGGAATTGTTCGATTATCCGTTTCCTAAAGCAAATCGAAAGCTTACCGAGATTATTACAAAAGATTAAAACTAAACTGCCAAAAGTTAGCCGACATAAAACCATTTCAAAAAAGCGTACACTTGAATTAAAGCCCTGGCTTGATGAAGTGATAAAGCAAGTGGAAGTTCCTTCTTATATCGATAGTGACCCGGTTTGTTTTCTTCACGCTTTTGAAGACCGCGAAGACCGGTTAATTGCCGGATTTTTTGCTGCAATAATGGCTTGGGGACGACGGGATATCGTTATTCGAAAAGTTGGGGAGCTAATCGAACGAATGGGTAATCGCCCTGCTGATTTTGTTCGAAACTATGACTTCAATTATAGAGAGAATCTAACCGGGTTCAAACACAGGACATTTACCGAAGAAGATGTTCATAACCTGTTGAGTATTCTTCGCTCAAAGACAGAAATTTGGGGAAGTTTTTATCATTTCTGGAAACATGTGTATGATACCTCTGTTACTGAAAACCGGAATATCATCGCTGTTTTTCACGATGCATTTTTTGATGGATATGTAGGTGCAGAAAGGGTAAAAAAGCATATAGCTAACAGCGACAAAAAAAGCTCATGCAAACGCTTGTATTTATTTTTACGCTGGACATGCCGACCAAATAGTTGTGTGGACATGAATCTGCTGGATTTTATACCGCCGGCTATTTTAAAAATTCCACTTGATGTGCACGTAGCACGTCATGCAAGAAGAATGGGGCTTTTGGGGCGAAAACAAAATGATTGGCAGGCAGTGCTGGAACTCACCGAGCGTTGCAAGCTCCTTGATGTCACGGATCCGGCAAAATATGATTATGCTTTATTTGGAATAGGTGTGATGCATCATGATGTGCCGGAAAAGTATTTGATTAATAAGAGCATTAAGTGATTGACCTTTTGGTGTTTAAATTTTACTTATTATTTCAAATAAGATACCAATCTTAAGTAAACAAGAAATATATATATCTCACGAACCGTAAAACTTAACAACTATCCCATTAAAAATGAACCATTTAAACACACACATAATCAACAATCGCATTCTTGTTAATTTTTGTAAAGAAATTTGTTTTTCCGGAAGGGGGGGGTATTATTTATTTGACAATTTTAAATTAATCTAAGTAACGCCTATGAAAAAAACATTTAAAACATTAAGTACTCTAATTTTAGCAATTATGTTTTTTACCTCTGGAAATTTTATTGGTTCTAAATATTTTACCGCCGAGGTTAGTGCCCAATCAAGTTGTGACACTACCACATGTGAGTGGGATTATTTTGGCGGGTGGCGATGTTTCACTACCGATTGGTATAGAACATGTAATGACAGCGGATATCCAGACTGTTTCGATCTGTCTTGTAGCCAACCTGGCTCTTCTGATTAATTTAATAAGTCAAGAATTACATTAATGAAGAAGCTTTTAGGGTTTCTAATAGAAGGCTTTGAAAAAGGGTCGAGTACCCTTGCAAAGTAAAAATGGTCTGGAATTTTTGGACCAATTTTAAAGGGATGTCCAAGTTTTTTTGAATATCTATATGCCAAACGGCTAAA
>PXCK01000045.1 GCA_003566635.1 Balneolia bacterium
ATGGTTTTACACTCTTTGATGGAGCAAATTTTGCAGATTCTCTTACAATTGCTGCAACTGCAAGTGGAGGCGTTGCCCCGCTTATTATCATAGATGATGTATACACAGATATGACGAATTTATTTAACCTAACAACCGACGATATTCAAAGCATCAACGTTTACAGACGAGCTACAGAGTTAGCTTTTTGGGGTTCAAGTGCATCAGGTGGGGTAATAAGTGTAAGAACCCGCAGAGGTCTAGGGCCACCAAACCCAAGACCAAACATGATTTCAACCTATATTGATGGCTTTCAGCCGCCTGTTGAGTTTTATTCACCACGTTATGGATTTTCACCAACTGCTGAACAGGGTGGAACAGATGGTAGAATTACCCTTCACTGGGAACCAAACATACGTTCGTCAAGTACAAGTGATATAGTACGATTCTGGACAAACGATATACCCGGTGTGTACAGGGTAGTTTGGCAAGGCGTGAGTGAAATTGGCGTTCCGTTTGTTTACACGAGTACATTTAATAAAGGAGATTAATATAACTACACTTAATTATGCTTAAACATCTACTACTATTTTTTTTATTCACGGCTCTCTTTTTCTATACAATTTTAGAAACAGCTGTAGCCCAAAATCAACAAGGTAGCTTTGTGCGAACCTTCGTTGAACTTCACGAAGATTTACCCAGGGAGCGAATTTACGTAAATACCGACAGGCAATGGTATTATTATAACGATATCATTTGGTTTTCTGCCTTTGTTAATTCAGGCTCGTTACTTAACAGAAGTAGTTTGAGCAATGTGTTATATGTTGATTTAGTGGATCCTGATGGCAGACTTGCCGACAGAGCAGTTGTTAGAGTTGAAAATAACAGAGCTTCAGGCACTTTAAACTTCGATGGTGCACGTAATAAAGGTGGCACATATAAAATTCAAGCTTACACACTTTGGAGTAATAATTTTGATGATGTTTATACCCACCATAGAACCATTCAAGTTTTAACAGAAGATGCTATATCAGCATCGTCTGCAAGTCAAACTGATATTGATATCCAGTTTTTACCGGAAAGTGGTTATCTGATAGATGGTATAGAATCTGTTGTTGGCGTCAAAGCATTAGACAGTGATGGAAGGAGCACTAATATACAAGGTTCTATTGTTGATTCTAATGGAAATACAATAACTACGTTTTTCACTGAACACGAAGGAATGGGGAGATTTCATTTTATACCCGAATATGGGCAGGAATACAAGGCTATTGTTAACAATCAGGAATTTGAATTACCAAATGTACTGGAATTTGGTATTGCTTTAAGTGTCGAAAAGATTAATGATCAATTTACGCTTCACCTGGATTCCAATATTGCAGGGATTAACCCTGAGGAATATTTGGTATTTGGCCATGTAAGAGGAAGCGTCTATTTTGCAAACCGTTTTATTGAAAGTGGAAATAGAGGGTTTGCTATTGCATCTACAGAGTTGTTTCCTACAGGTGTTGTTCATTTTACTGTATTAACACCTGATGCTAAGCCCATTGCCGAACGACTTGTTTTTAATCGGAATGACTTAGATGAAGTAAAAATGCAACTATCCGGACTGGATGAAACATACAATTTAAGAGAAGAGATTGAACTTTCGCTATCAACTCAAAACAATAATGAGTCAAATGTACGTCAAACATCCTCACTTTCTGTATTTGATGATACTATTCAGGAATTCAACCCTTATGACTCGAATATTGTCTCCCGCTTTTATCTTGAGAACGATCTATCAGGTCATGTACATAACCCCGGTTATTATTTTTTATCAGATCACGAAGATATTGAAAGGCATACAGATAACCTGCTTTTAACGCAGGGATGGAGAGCGTATGATATGGAAGAAATTCTGGAATTATCAGAAATTGAGCTTTTATCCTACCCCGAAACAGGAATTACATTTCATGGAAGTGTTCGCAGTGATTTCTGGGGTAGAAGATTAAATGAAGCCAATGTCATTTATTACATAAGAGGTGATGGGGATGAAGAGGATGAAATGTTTTTAACCACAACCAATGAAGATGGACGTTTTAACACCGAAGAGTTGCACTTTACAGGCAACAAGCAGTTGGTAATCAGAGCTACCAATGAACGAGGCAGAGATCATGTAAGAGTCAGATTGGATGATCAGTTTAGCATGCTTGATTCCAGATTCAATCCCGTTGTTCAAACTGGTTTAAGCGGAGAAACGATTACCACCCTCGATGAAGACCGTGTATTACAAAGCCAGCTTAATGTGCTTGGTGAGATTGAAACGCAAATGAGTGTGCTACTGGATGAGGTAATTGTAACAGCTGACCGCATTGAAGATTTAGATTACAGGACAAGAGCCGCAGAAGTACGTCAATCTCAAGTAATAAATTTAGATGAACAACCTCATTTTCAGGACTTACCTATACAATTAGTTTTGGCACAAATTCCCGGTGTAAGGGTTTTAGCAGATGATGACATTAGGGTTAGTACCGGTTCATATGGAGGTGGAAGTCCATTGCTGGTAATTGATGGTGTAAGTACTGAATTTTCAGAAATTCTAAATTTAAGCACATTCGATGTTCAGTCTGTCCGCGTATATAGAAGAGCAGATCAATTGGCACTATGGGGATCGAGTGGAACGAATGGCGTTATTCAGATAAATACAAGATCAGGGTTGGGACTCCAAAGACCTACTCAGGGACTCGTGAGAAAGTTTGTTGAGGGATATCAATTACCAATTGAGTTTTATTCACCCAGATACGGGTTTACCAGACCTGATCATGAGCGAACAGATAGTAGAATTACATTGCATTGGGAACCCCAAATAGATGATTTTGATAGCGCAGCATCTGTAATATTTTGGACGAATGACTTTCCCGGTACGTACAGGGTTGTATGGGAAGGAATGACCATAGAAGGGAAACATTTTTATACTACCACCACATTTGATATTCAAAGTACAGATTCATTTTAGCTTAACTAATCTTCAATAAAGTCTACCCAAAACATACTTTATACGCAATAACCTTTTAAGTCGTTGTGATAAAATCACGTATATTATAAACTATTCAATAATTACTAAAATCAGGTCATAGTTCAATACATGATAAAGAGGTTATCATTTCTGATATTCGCTGTTTTATTTGCATACCAACCCGTAGATGCACAGAATCTATCACGTCAAGGCGAATTCGTTAACAATTTTCGCAGTCTTAATATAGATCTGTCAAGAGAACGGGTCTTTTTGCATACCGACCGCCAGTGGTATGTATTCGGAGACCGAATTTGGGTATCTGCCTATGTGGTAGATGGTTCCCGGTTAATAAGGTCTACACTAAGTAACGTTCTCTATGTTGAGCTTTTGGATCCGGATGGAGATCTTGTAGAGCGAGTTTATCTTAAGATAGAAAGAGGCAGAGGAAGCGGGAATCTTACATTTGGAGAAATCAGCCCACGTGCTGGTACATATCAAATTCGAGCTTATACAGCCTATGCTTTAAATTTTGGGGAATCTTATATCTTTAAACAAGATATACAGGTATATACAGATGAAATAGAGATTGCCTCAATTTATGATACCGACGATATAGATGTTCAGTTTTTCCCGGAAGGTGGAGATTTAATCGATGGAATAACAACAAGGGTAGGAGTAAAAGCAATTGGACCAGATGGACTACATCGTAATATATCAGGCTCTGTTTTCAACGAAAACGGTCAGGAAGTTGCAAGGTTTACAAGTGAACATTTGGGTATGGGTTACTTTGAGTTTACACCGGACATTAATGAAACTTACACCGCCAGAGTAAGGGGAATGAGTTATGAATTTCCCAACGTAAGGTCTTCAGGTACTACTTTAAGAGTTGATGCACAGGATACCCAGTTTGAGGTTAAGAGTTTTTCAAATGAAATAGACGATCATGAGAGTTTATTCTTGTTTGCTCACGTAAGGGGCGAGGTGTTTTTTGCGGGTAGATTAAATCAAACACCCAATTATGGTGTCACATGGATATCGAGAGATTTATTCCCAACAGGTGTTATTCACTTCACGTTGCTCGATACTAACGGACTCCCTGTAAGTGAAAGGCTTGCCTTTAATATAAATGAACTTGATGAAGCAACTGCCCAAACCGAGTTTCGAACGGGAATTGAAATTCAAGACGATTATTACTCTTTTGAGATGAGAGATGAAGTAGAATTATTTTTCTCAGTTACTAATCACGAGAATGACTTAGTTCGTGGTTCGGCCAGTATTTCAGTTTTTGATGATCAGGTCGATACATTTAATCCTTACGCCACAAATATTATAACCAGATTTTACTTAGAATCTGATATTGTAGGATTTGTTGAAGATCCCGGTTTTTATTTTTCCAAGAATGATAATGCGCTTGAACACGCAGACTTATTAATGCTCACACAGGGTTGGCGAGCATTTAATATGAATGATATTGTTAATATTACCGAACTACAAATTCAATCATTTCCTGAAAGAGGTTTTCGGATTACAGGAAATGTTCGAAGTGACTTACTGCGCAGACAATTACAAGAAGCAAACATTGTATATAGTTTAGGCCCTGCAAATGAAGAACTATTTCTGGTTCAAACAGATGCATTGGGTGATTTTGTAATTGATGAATTACAATTTTTTGGGAATGAACAAATTACAATTCGTGCAAATGACGCCGAGGGCAGAGACAGAGTATTGATCGGGTTAAATCCACAGTTTGATCATTTGCCGGAAAATGAAGACCCGATAAAACAACGTATTACTGAATCACAGCCTGAACGTGCCCGCCAAACCGAAACGGAAATAGATCCGCTAACTTTTGATGAACGTGCCGCATTAGCACAAATCGATACCGAACGTTTCCTGGATGCACAAATGAGCGTTTTATTAGATGATGTTGTAGTCACAGCCGAAAGAGAAAATATTGATACATTCGAAAGATCTTTGGGTGTTATGAGAACACGTTCACAACGAGTAGATTTAGATGAAAGTCCACACCTGCAAGATGCACCTTTCCTGGCAGTGCTTACCCAAATTCCGGGTGTTACCGTGCTTGGAATGGATCAGCTACGTGTTAGTACAGGAGCACTAAGTTTAAGTGGAACACCAGACCCTTTAATCATTATTGATGATGTAATCACAGATGCGGAAGATTTATTTAGCCTGACAACAATGGATGTGCAAACCGTGAACGTATTTAGAAGAGCATCTGAGTTAGCTGTTTGGGGTTCGCAGGGTACAGGTGGTGTAATAAGTGTAAGAACCAGACGTGGGTTTAGCGGAAGTCGTCAAATGCGCGGTTTAATTACTGCACAACTCGAAGGCTATCAAATTCCAGTAAGATTTTATTCACCCAGATATGGTTTTGTAACACCGGATGAAGAAGAGAGCGTAGACAATAGAATTACGCTTCATTGGGATCCTATTTTCAGTTTTACCCCAAATGGAGGTACCATTCGATTTTGGACTAACGACGTCCCATCAGAATACAGAATTGAAATTCAAGGAATTACCCAAAACGGTAAACCATTTTATAAAACCAGAACGTTTAATCTTCGTCCATAGTTAATAAGATTAACTAAATTCATTCTCAAAAAAGCATCCTTTAGCTAATGAAATTTCATCAGTTACTTCTTACGGCACTTCTCTTAGTACTTTCCGGTATAATGATCGGTATAATGCTAATTATGCTACGTATTGATGTGCCGGGGGTTTTTGAACCTACAGAGGTAACTGTTACCGAAGTAAGCAGGGTTTCATCTGATATTAACAGAGAAGTATTATCTGATTTAAATCCCATTTTTTCGATATCTGAAGTTGCTGATGCTGTTGTCCCTACGGTTGTTTATATCGAAACTCAGGTATCTGCTCGTTCGATGATGCCTAATGACGAGAATCATAATTTTAATGACAGGTTTTGGGAAAGAATTCTGCCACGTGGCCAATCAAATGCTATCGGTTCAGGTGTAATCATATCTCCTGATGGTTTCATACTTACCAATAATCATGTTATTGAAGGTGGTAGAAATATTCGAGTCACTTTAGCAGATAAGCGGGAATTTCCAGCTACGGTTGTTGGTAGAGACCCCTCAACAGATTTAGCAGTAATTAAAATTGACGGACAAGACTTGCCCAATATAACTATCGGAAATTCTGACCATCTCCGAGTAGGGGACTGGGTAATGGCTGTCGGAAACCCGCTAAGATTACGTTCAACTGTTACTTCTGGAATTGTAAGCGCCCTTAGCAGAGATGTGCAAATTATTAACGATAGGCTGCGTATCGAAAATTTTATTCAAACAGATGCAGCTATTAACAGAGGTAATAGTGGTGGCGCGCTCGTTAATATTTCGGGTGAACTCATTGGAATAAACACAGCCATTGCTACAGAAAGTGGTAATTACCAAGGTTATGGTTTTGCTGTTCCAATTAATATGGCTTTTAAAATTGGTCGCGATTTGATTGAATTTGGGGAAGTAAAACGCGCTTTTTTAGGAGTTGAAATAAACTCTGTAAATCAAAGCAGAGCAATAGAGCTAGATATGCCTTTTATTCGAGGTGTTGAAATTAGAAATATTGTACAAAACGGATCAGCTAATATAAGTGGTATTAAGCGCAATGACGTTATTTTAGAAATTGAAGGCGTACCTGTAAACGAAAGTAATCAACTTCAAGGACAGATTGCGCTATATCGCCCCGGTGATGAAATACGCGTAAATCTTTGGAGAGATGGTGAGGAAATTGAAAAGAATATTACACTTTTAGGCATGGAAAATGAAGCGATTTCAAGTTGGGCCGGCCAGCCATTTCAAGAAATAATTGAAGATGAAGAAACTGATTCCGCTTTCCCCAATACAACTATATTACAATTAGACGAAGGATTATCAGTAGCAACTATAACCGAAGATGATGATAATAATTACCAAGTTTTAATAGTGAATGTTGCTACCGACTCTTATGCGTACAGACTTGGACTAAGAGAAAATGATCGACTACTTGAATTGAATGGTGTTCAAGTTTCCAGAGCTACAGAAGTTGCTGAATTATGGCCAGAATTATTGGAAGAATCTGAAATTACTGCCCGTATATTAAGAGATGATCAAATTGTAATCCTTTCTCGTTAAGCCACCCAATAACGTAAAAAAGAGTTAATTGCGCAAAAATTAATTCAAGGGGCAATATTCTAAATGCAACTTTGTTATATTTGCAACTGAAATAAAGTTGCATTAAACAAATCAATTATGAAAAAAATACTATTTAACTCATTCTTACTAACATTAGCTATCATAATCCTTAATGCTTGTAGTACCGGTCACGGTCATTTTGATGCAAATGGGGTTGTGCTCTTTATTGATGGCGAAGAAGTTGCTCGTCAGGAACTTTCAACTGTAACATATACGACCGGTTCAAGTGTTACTTTGGAGCATGGTGAATCTGTTGTTGTTTCCGTACAATTCTTAGATGATGATAATAGCCTCGTTATACCCGATGACCCGGATAACTTTCTGCAACTGGTAATTGCTAACGAGTCCGTTATTTCAAAAATTGGAGAAAATAGATCTGAATATACTGTAACACTTGAGCCAACAAGCGTAGGTGAAACAAACATACAATTTGAAGTTTGGCACGTAGATCATTCTGACTATACTTCTCAGCCATTTTTATTTACTGTAGTTGAAGATGGACAGTAACTAAAATAAAATTGTGGATTAACAACTTTTCTCCGCAATGTTTATTGAATGAAACATTTACTTATAATAATCGGGTTCACCTTAGGGCTTTTACCTTTTAATTCACTCGCTTCGGAAGAATCTGGTGACTTTAAGGGTAAAGTTTTTGATGCTCAAACAAAAGAGCCCTTATCATTTGTATTTGTTCATTTAGAAGAAATCAACAGGTCTGCTACGGCCGATTCAGATGGTAAGTTCCGGTTGAGAAATATTCCACCTGGAACTTACACACTTTTTATGCACCGATTGGGATATCAAACCGGCAGATTCTTGATAGCAATCCACGATGGCGAACAACTTGAACAATCCTTCGAACTTGTACCTACCGGTATACGATCTGAAGAGGTAGTAGTAAGGGATGAGAAGGTTCTAACCGGCGGGAATCTTGAGCACGCTTCAGTTCGTATTTTAGGTGAAGATTTAAGAAGAGAAACCGGTTTAACCCTGTCTCAGACGCTTCTTAATATGCCCGGGTTTAGTGAACGATCACTTGGTCCGGCTCCCGGGCGCCCTGTAATAAGAGGGCTAAGTGGCGAGCGTGTTATGATTCTGGAGGATGGTTTTGGTACCGGCGATGTATCTACCACAGCTGCGGATCACTCGGTAAGTATAGAACCTCTCTCAGCCCAAGAGATTGAAATTGCAAGAGGTCCGGCTTCATTAATTTTTACAGGTAATGCAGTGGGTGGAGTTGTTAACGTGGTTAATAACAATATCCCAACCAGTATTCCAAGCAGGTCCGGTGGCTCGGCAACCTTTCACGGTCAAACAGTAAACTCGCAGGGTTCAGCTTCTCTAAACTATAAAATCCCTTACTCTAATTCTGTATTTCAATTAGCTTTGAATGGCAGGTATGGACTCAATTTCAACACTCCCAATGGTGAAATTCTTAATACATATGTTCAAACAACGTCTAATTCAATAGCTTATAGTTGGATGCAGCCTTGGGGTTATGTAGGTACGTCTATCAACCTATATGGTTCTATATATGGAATTCCACCTGATCCTCAGGGGGGACACCCTAATGGTGTAGATATTGAAATGATTAAGGTTCAAAATAATTCAAGGCTGGAATATCTAATACCCGATAGCTTTTTTAAATTATTAGAGGCGGAATTATCTCTTAGTGCTTATTATCATAGAGAGTTAGAGTCGAATGGTGCAATTGGTACAGAGTTTGCACAAAATATGGCTACAGCTTCCTTCAGAGGTCGCCATTCTAATGTTGGAATAATTCATAATGGAATTTTAGGTGTAACAACACAATTTATTGATTATCAGGTTGAAGGCTCAAGAACTCCAAACTCTCGTCAAATTGGAGCAGCAGCTTACTATGTAACTGAATCTGATTTTGGCCCTTTTCATATTGAAACAGGTAACAGGATTGAATTTACACATGCATTTCCGGAAGAAGAGCGGGTTTCTCCTTTAATAGGTCTTATTGAAAGTCGCACTAACTTAGGTCTTTCATCATCCGCTTCGCTTATCTATAACGCTTTTGGGAATTTTTATATAGGTGCAACCGGATTACTTTCTTATCGACCACCTTCTTTAGAGGAGCTTTATTCCGAGGGACCTCACTTAGCTGCATACACTTATGAAATTGGTAATCCTCAATTAAACCCGGAGAGAGGTTTAGCCAAAGAACTTTTCATCAGAAACCGTCATCGGAATTTTGACTTTGAACTAACCGGTTTTAGAAATTATTTTTGGAACTATATTTATCCAAGAGATACAGGGAGAGTTAATATCCGCTTTCCTGATCTTAATGATTTTCAGTTTACCGAGACTGAAGCTTTATTTTATGGTATTGAAGCTTCTACAGATATTAGACTTTCCAGAACTTTAAGTATTGGTGGAAATGCAGCGCTAACAATTGCAAATAGAAAGGTTTTAGAAGAGGAGTCTTTACTTTCCGGCACCATTTCACTTCCTTTAATACCACCTTTTAGTGGTTTAGTTTATTCATCCGTAAATATCGGAAGATTTACAGGTCGTGTTCAAATGCGATTTGCTGACAGACAAACTCGTACCGGTGAATTTGAAAGTGAAACTGATGGATATACAGTTTTTGACGCTAATATATCCTATAATTTCTCTGCCGGTTCTTTGTTTCATACGTTCAACTTTTGTGTTCAAAATATACTCGACGATTCATACAAAAATCACCTGTCTTTACTTAAAGATATCTTCCCCGAACCGGGTAGAAATGTATCGTTTATGTATCGGGTATATTTTTAACATCCTAAAAATCTAATCTCATTCGCTCTCTTATCAGGTCAATTTCTATTGCTCTGTTTGGATAATCGGTTATAATTCCATCAACCCCCATTTGAGTCAATCTAACCATGTCGTCCGGTTCATTAATAGTCCAGGGTACAAGTTTCATGTTTCTTTCGTGAACTTGTTCAACAAGTTTCTCATCCACCAATCTAAAATTAGGACTGTATACATCAGGGATGAAGCCTAACTTATCTAAATTCCATTCAAGTCCGTTACGGTTTTGTACCAATAAAACTAAAGCAACCGTTGGGTCTATATTTCTCATTTCAATCAAGGTGTTAACATCAAAACTTTGAATAAATACCCTGTCTAAAATTTCAAGTTCAACAAGTTCATCATACAAAAGGCGGGCAAAGTGATCGGGTTGAGGGTAAAATAAACCGTATTCTTCCGGTACACTTTTTGTTTCAATATTATAAAAGACAGGATTCAAGTTGTTTCTTTCAATGTGTTCTTCTATAGCAAGAATCGCATCTTTCATCAATGGTTTTGTAACTGGCATAGGTTTTTGTTCCGGGAATAAAATGTGACCGCGTTTGCCAACATCAAATTGACGGGTTTCCTCATAGGTCATTTCAAAAATATTAAATGACTTTGCTTCATCTACGGTAACAGGTGTTCCATCGGGTTTAGTTGATATATTTTGATGAAACCAAGGTTCGTGTGATATCAATAATTTGTCATCGGCAGTAACCACTAAATCAAACTCAAGTGTTGTAACGTTGTACTCGAGTGCTTTTAAAAAACTCGGTATTGTATTTTCGGGCAACAAACCGCGAGCCCCTCTATGCCCCTGTAAATCAAAAGTTGGAAAACTACTCATTATAACTTTTTCAGTTAATGGATGATCTGGTTCAGAATTACTGCAACCGGTAATTGCTAAAATGAGAATTAAAATAAAAAATGACTTCATGGTATATCATAGGTTATAGTATTCGGTTAAGAATACAACTTTATTCCGATTCATGTATTTCCTTATTGTAACCAAAATTTTGAATACTAAACTATCGAATCCTTATATTCAATTTCACAAAAAAACTTAATCATCTTTGTTTCAATAATACTATGAATACTACTGCACGGGTTATTCAATCTACCGGTTCCTGGTATAGGATAATGAAAGAAGACCGTACAGTTTTAGATGCTCGTTTACCCGGAAAATTCCGGATGAAAGACATAAAAGAGACCAATCCTATTGCAGTAGGAGATATTGTAAACTTTAGCGTAAACGATGACGGCACTGCGGTTATTGATGAGATAAAGGAGAGACAAAATAAAATTACAAGGCGGGCAACACACGGTAGAAAAGGGGAACATGTTTTAGTAGCAAATGTAGACCAAGGTTTTGTAGTTCAATCAGTTAACGAGCCTAAACTGCGAACAGGTTTCATAGATAGATTTTTGGTTACAGCTGAGGCATTCTCCGTAGACCCACTTGTTATCGTAAATAAAATTGACCTTGGTAGGGAAGAGGATGCCGAAGAGATTGCTCATGTAATGGATTTATACGAGTCGTTGGGATATGGTATTCTACTTACAAGTATTTATGATGATGCTTCAATTGAAGAACTACGTAATATTATGAAAGAAAAAACATCGGTTTTTATCGGTCCCTCCGGTGTTGGTAAAACCAGTCTTTTAAATTCCATAGAGCCTGGAATTGATCGTCCAATAGGTGAAATATCAAAGTTTTCGAATAAAGGTAAACACACTACAACCTTTGCTGAGTTAATACCTTTATCGTTTGGAGGATTTTTAGCCGATACACCGGGAATTCGGGAATTTGGACTTATTCACTTTGAGGCATGGGAAATTTCTTTATTTTTCCCGGAAATGAAAGACGTTCAACAAGAGTGTCGGTATTATAATTGTACCCACATTCATGAACCGGGTTGTGCAGTCATGGAAGCCTATAAAGATGGTCATATTGCAGCCTCTCGCTATGATTCTTACATTAACATGGTTGAATCGTTAGAAGATGAGCAAAAATCTACCGGAAGTCGAAAAAGAGGGTAAACTATTGAGTAATATAGCTAAAAATGATACGATTGAACGGATATCAGATCTTATTAAAAAACGTGGTTTTAAAATTATAGATAGTGATATTAGCAGGCCATGGGGTGCTTTTTTTGTAATTGATGAAAAACAAACCAATCGTTTTATTGATACGTTTTTCGAAGAATTAAGTGTTGATTATTTTAAAGGTTTCAAAAAACTTAGTCCCAAAATCCTGATTGTTGAGCCATATAAACGTCTTTCATGGCAATTTCACAATAGAAGATCAGAAATATGGAAAGTTGTAGAAGGTAATGCAGGCGTGGTTTTAAGCCCTGATAACGAATTAAAACCTATAAAGTGGCATAAAGCAGGAGAGTTGATAGAGATAAGTAATAATATGCGTCACAGATTAATCGGTGGTAGCAAATTTGTTGTAATTGCTGAGATTTGGAAACATACTGATATTGATAACCCCTCCGACGAGAACGACATTATTCGGGTTGAAGATGATTTTGGTCGTTAAAAAACCCTGTCGACTCAATCGACAGGGCATGTAGGCTAATCAAAACTGACTGTTTTAACTATAAATTTTCTTTTTTGTAAGCAATTTGCTTCTCTGTGTTAACACTTAAAATAGCTGTTCTTACGGTTCTGACAGTATTCGAGGTTGTACTACCTAGCATCAAATAATCCAATCCGGTTCGTCCAATTGTCGACATGATTACCAGATTATAGTCATCGTTTTTAGACTGCTTGAGAATAGCCTCGTGAGCAGCATGGTCAGTAGCCATAATTCGAATATTTACTTTTAGTCCGGAAAAATATTCTTCGGCTATTTCTTTCATATTTTTTTTGCGAATATCGTAGGTGATTTCAGCTTTTTCAACTGTTTGGAAATTGTCATAGATTACAGCGTGAAATAAATCAATTTCAGCACCGGTAATTTCAGCTATTTCTCTTGCATAAGGAAAAGCTGCTTTTGCATTTTCAGAGAAGTCGGTAGTAACTAAAATCTTTTTTATTGGGGCAAGAGTTTTTTCATTTTCTACCACCAATACAGGTTTATGTGCAATTCTAAGAACTTTTTCAGCAACAGAACCAAGTAAAAATCTTGAAAACCCGGTTCTGCCGTGTGTGCTCATAATTATCATATCGAAATCGGCCGCAGTTTCTGCGATGGAGTGAGCCGGGTTACCTATACCCAAGATGGGGTCTTGTAAGTACTGCACGTCAACATGGTTTAATGCCATATCATGAAGCCGTTCTTTCATAACCTTTTCAATTTCAGTAAGGTTTTGTTGAGACGTAAATCCTGACCCCATATAATGGAAACCATCTAAGTCTGTTAACGGTATGTAGGAATGGAAAGGAGTTACAGTCCCCTCAAAGGTTCTGGCCATAGAATTGGCTGCTATTAACCCTTTTTCACTTAGTTCAGAAAAATCCACCGGAACGAGTATTTTTAAGTTTTTCATAGTACCTCCAAAATTTTATATTCCTCTATTAAAACTGTTTCTACCGTAATTTGGGAAAAAAAATTACCATCTACAAATAAATTCTAATATTCATATTAAAAATTTAATATCAATCCTGTAAAAATTCATTTGGAGTGATGACTGGCATCAATTACCTTTGATTATTATGGTTTTTCTACATAACTGAGTTAATGCCAAGATTCGTATTCATACTTATTGTAGTCTGTGTTTTTAGTTTACCAATACCTGCAGTTGGTCAACTTTTAGGTGTCGATGGTGAAACACAATTCAGAAGACAGCTTGATTCATTTTTTTGGAACTATCGCACAGGTTTCAATGTAGAAAGCTCGACTTATGATATTCGTTTTCAAAACGTGTTTACGTCTCGGTTTTATCTATTCGATGGTGAGCCTCAAAATATACAGGACGAAAACAATGCAACGCTATCGGCAACTTACCAACTAAACTCGTCATTTTTTTACACTACTCAAATGCGTTCCTATCGATTTACAAGTGCTGATGTAAAGCAAGATTTTGGAATGATGGGGGTAGGGTACACACCTAATGACTTATTTAAATTTCGATTAATGGGAGGAATCATAAGAGATGAACGAAATAGAGTTAACGATTCCGGTCCAATGATTGGTTTTAGAGCTAACACTGCACCTTATAATTTAGGTGACTTCTTATTGCAGTCTTCAGCTCATATTGATTATGGGGACATTAGCCCAAGAACTTTTCAAAACTGGCGATTTAATACGCTTTCATTATTTGAAGTCGATAATTTTAACCTGGAAACAGACTTTCAATTAGCAAGAAATGTACGTGATAGCTATCAGGCTAGTAGTTTTTTCAATAGGCAGCAGTCGGATCTTGTTGAATCTGTTCAAACGGACACAACCGGTGTATTAGCGACAGCCGGATTCCCTTTATTTGATGTTGTACAAACCAGAATTCAGTTAGGATACTTAAATAATGTTCGTACAGTAACGAACAATAAACTTAACCCTGAAATTGATGATATTTTATTTGATACCAGAATTTTCAGACAAAATGTTGATCTTGGTTTTTCCTTTATGATACCATTTAATAGGTCTCAATTTAACCTAGGACTAAATTATTCTGTTGGAAGTAGAGATGCGCGGTTAATCAATACAGATGGAATTCCAGACGACCAAGTTAGACGAAGAACGGATATCCTTTTAAACTCAAACTTTGATCAATCAAGGCTTGAGCTTTTTACTAATAACACTTTACGCTTATCAGAACTTAATGTATCTCAAATTACGGGTCGGGTTGCCATTACACGTTATGATACGCCTACAGTTAACAGAGACGACAGAGATGAACTGTTTTATCAATTAAGGCTTTCTAATCGGCATAACTTTAGTGAGTTTTTTAGAAGTACTATAACGCTTGCCGGAGAATCAACTCACACTGTTTACTTATTTTCAGAACGTAGTATTGAAAACAATTGGCGTCATTCAATCCGGTTAATACCCGAGTTGGAGTGGGATCCTACATCCTGGCTCAGGCTCCGCCAACGTTTTTTGGTTCGGGCAAATTATACAATTGATGACTTTGAGTTAGAAGGACGTCCCAGAAATGATCAGGTTTCGAGAGAATTTAGTTTACAATCTTCTGCAGAGATAACTTTAGCACCTGAATGGTGGCTGGAGTTATCAGGCTCAAGAAATGAATTACGTATTGGACGATTATTATGGGAAGATTTTAGTGAAATCCCAACAGATACACTAATTACGTACGATTCCAGAATGATGGTTACCCATCGAACAGGACAATTGATATCCTCAGTTGGCGTTCGTTACTTTTACAAGAGAGATTACATACCACAGACTACAGTAGTACTTACTGAAAATTTACCACCTGAAAGCCCTACTCCGGTTACCAGAATAGCCCCGGGGCTTCAAAAAACGGTTCAGTGGGGACCAATGGTAGAAATGAGATTACCACTATATCGAAATAGTGAATTATTTGTTAACGGATGGTACCAAATGCAAGCTGTCAGACAAACTTATTATTTAGATGTTGGTGAAAATCTTAGAGCAGCACTCAGGGCTGAAGAACGAAGGGCAAACAGAAGAACTTTTCCTAATATAGAAATTAGAGCCCGTTTTAGATTTTGATAATGCAAGGTTGTACTGGATAACAAATCACTTAACCCGCATTATTCACCAAAAAATTTTCTTGATAGCAAGGCGAAGGTG
>PXCK01000150.1 GCA_003566635.1 Balneolia bacterium
TACTCTCGGTAAAAAGTTCATCATCCTGGGTGGGTTCGTCCCCATTAAGCGTATAATAGATGGATGCTCCTTCAGTCTCAGTTGTAATAATGAGATCAAATGGATCAGTAAACGGGCCATCTTCAGGTGTAGGGTCAAAAACCGGTGCCACAGCAATTGGGTCCGGCTCATCCCCCTCAACTAAAACGAAATCAGACAAGCTTCGGGCTGTTAGAAAATCTCCGGGTTGATTGTCGCCTGTTCGGCTATTAGGAATCCCTGTAAGATTATAAATACCTGTAGGTATTTCCATATCAATGTAATCAACATCAAAAAAAGTAGTTCTAAAGCTACCTTCTGCTTCGCCAACGGATGACTGAATGTCATAAACCTGACCATTGGCAAATGTACCGCCGGCATCATCAAAAGTAATATCCGTTATGGTAACTAATACTGAGCGATAGATAGAGAAATCATCATAAAGATCACTTAATGTCAGCTCAACCGGCGTGGGTTCTACCCCGGTTTCAACTGGTTCCCCCGGATCTTCACTTGGTACAAATTGAATCATATTCCCGAATACTGTTACAGTACCAATCATCCCGGAAATCACATCTCCTGCCTGATATTCCGTTGAGATTACACCGGGGTTGAAGTTACCGGATGGCGCATCATCAATTAGAATTCCTCCGGTTTCATCCTGTATAAAAATTTGGTTTCTGAAATCTTGGGTAAAGGTTATTACTGCCTCGCCTGTAAATAAATACGTATCACCATCACCTGCTTTTGACTGCAAGACGGCTATGGTTGATATTTCTTCCGGACCAGAAATAATTGTATAGGTTTCTGAAGCGATAGGGCTATCGGCAAAACCATCTTGTGTAGCAAACGCACGAAGGATGGTTGACTCTGTGAAAGTTAACGGCTCTGTATAAGGGTTGAAATCTTCTTTACCTGCATCAGGGTTCGTGCTAAAAAAGATGCTTGAGCCATCGGTTACGGAAAGCGTTACAGTAACTTCATCATCGTACTCACCACCTAAGGGATTGAAAATTGGTGTTTGGGCAATGCCATCTGCCGTTACAGTGCCCCCAATTGTTACGTCATTGATTCGGAAAGCACCACCGCCCGATGTTGATCGTGAGTTATTATCCCATCCGGCAATTTTCACCTCGAAAGGTTCCTCAAAAGTGAGGTTGAGATTTTCTATCCTCAGAAGTTTGGTTTCGCTGTCTGCCATATCCACAGTTGTAACTTCATCCCCGTCGATAAATATGGTCATTGCAGATGGACCTGCACCTGTAGCTCTGTGCTGTAATTCGAACTCATTCACCTGAACGGATGTACCGCTATTTGGGGTAACGGTAAATCGAAAATGTTTGGCATCCTCTGCATTTGTGGAATTCCAACCACCGGTACCCTCCGCATAAGGTACACCTGAACCCAACCATGTACTTGCCTGAGCAGAACCGAAGTTAAGGTTTCCGGATGACAATGAAATATTATCAACATCTAATCCGGCTTCAAGGGTTGTTGGAGCTGTAGTCTCATCAGTAAAAGTGTACTGAAGGATTACATCCTCCAAAGCGGCAGGCAAAATTTGATATACACCGGTTGTAATATCACTTGGGTCAAAACCATCAGCGAAAGTACGCGCACGTAGTACCGTTGTTGATGTCAGTAAAATCGGATCAGTATACACATTCGATTCTTCGGTTGGTTCAGACCCATTGGTTGTGTAGTAAATGATACCGCCTGTTGTTTCGGTTGTCATTTCTACGGAAACTTCTTCCTGAAATGGTCCGTCGGATACCGGCGGATTAAAGACCGGTGCTGCAGCTTGTGGAGCCGGTGGTTCTGTAATGTTATATGTTTGGCTTACAACCGGGCTATCGATAAATCCATCCTGACCCGAAAAAGCTCTAAGTGTGGCAGATTCAGTAAAGGTTAAGGGTGAAGTATAGGCAATGAAATCTTCCTTTGGGGCAGAAGCATCGGTCGAATAAAAAATATCTGAGCCATCAGTTACAGACAAGCTTACGGTTACATCATCAACAAAATCACCACCAGTGGGATCAAAAACCGGAGTTTGTGCTACAGGATCTGCCCCATTTATGGCAGTACCTTCCAGTCGGATGTTATCGAAACGATTGTTTCCGGCGGCGGATGAAGTGCTTCCCCCATCAAGAGTAATTCTAATAGCAAAATCAGGATTATCATTTACATCTGCTATACCCGAAAAATCGTGATTGAATACCTGCTCTTCTACCCAGTCGTTTTCCAGACCAGAAGTATCGAAAGTATCAAACTCAACAAAATTAATTCCATCAGTTGTATACTCAATAAGTTTTGAGTTAAAACCGGTTGGGGTTCGACGAAATGCATAAGAAAAAGCAAGGTTTTCAAAACCTGATGTAGTTAAACTTAATACAAGATTTTCTCCATTATTAATTCCGCCTGTTCCGTTTTGAGGTACGAAGCTACCTCCGTTTACTTCCTCCGGCACACCATTAAGAGTAGTACCTGCAAAGCTTACTGCATTCAGGAAGGTGTACGAAATTTCCCCTGAACCAACATTTGCAGAAATTGGTTGTGCCCAATTTTGTCCTGAGTCCGGGGTGTCATTAAAGTTGAAGTAATGAATTAGGGTTTGTGCTTTTGCATTCTCGCTAACCCCAACCCATGCTATCAAGATCCCTATAAATAAAGAAAAACCGTAAAAACGCGTCATATAGCCACTATTTATGAATTCAAATTTTAGATTAATTTCAGTCGAAACAGTCCTGTTTTTTTAATCTTAGGCGAATATATGATTTTATTAAAATTAATGAAGGGTGATGAATATTAGAAACAGCCCACGATATCCATAACTCGATAAATTTATTGACTTAGTAGATTGTTAACCTTTTGTTAAAGTTTTTTATGAGTATATAGGGTAGAAAATTCTATTAATGGATTGGGATGAAACCTTTTTTGATTGCCAATTACTTCGAAACGAACAAAAAGATGTTGTATCAAAATTTCACTTTATCCGTACTCAACAATTCATCAACTAAATAGTAAAAAAATGAAACAAACTATACTCGGTGCGGGTGGTTCAATTGGAGTCGAACTTGCCAAAAATCTATCAAATTACACTTCTGAAATTCAGCTCGTCAGTAGAAATCCTAAAAAAGTAAATGCAGACGATTTACTACTTTCAGCTGACCTCACCAATCGAGAAGATGTGTTTAAAGCTGTTGAAGGGTCGGAAATCGTTTACGTTACAATCGGCTTTCCTTATAAGACATCAATATGGAAGAAAACCTGGATTCCCTTCATTCAAAATGTAATTGAGGCTTGTTTAACCTTTCAGTCAAAACTGGTTTTTTTCGATAATGTTTATGCAATCGGTGGTGATAATGTGAATCATATTACCGAGAGTTCGCCCATTAGTCCTACAAGTAAAAAAGGCGAAATACGTGCCGAAGTAAATAGGATGATTTTAAAAAGTATTGAAAAAGATAATTTAAAGGCTATCATTGCCAGGGCACCCGACTTTTTCGGTGGTACCTCCAGGGATAGCAGTATTTTAATTAATCTTGTTTATAATAATCTGGCTAAGGGTAAAAAAGCACAGTGGGTTTGTAATGCTAAAGTTATTCATACCATGGGGTATGTTCCCGACCTTGCAATGGGCACAGCATTATTGGGAAATACCGAGGCGGCCTACAATCAAA
>PXCK01000108.1 GCA_003566635.1 Balneolia bacterium
ATCAAAACGTCATCCTGTCCGGCGGAGATTGTTATTTAGAGGTGTTAAGAAGTTATTGTTTGAACAATTCTAAATCTTTTTTTCACATTAATCAGCACTCAATTATAGTTATTCATTTATTTAAATGAACCGACCTTAAATCGGAGTAACGATATAATATATTCTCCAGGTTTAACTATCGTCCACCTTCTATTCACTAGGCTCATAGAAATTAATCTGCGCCCCTCTGCGCAAATCTGAGTAATCCGTAGTCATTTTCAAAAGGGTGATTAGTATCCCCTTAATCTACATTCAGATATATTTCTAAAGCTATTACTTACCACTAATGCACCAAGCTTACAACGATTAACTATCTATGTTTACTATGCTTACTTTGTGATCTTTGTATTACAAAATACCATCATCCAAAAAAAGCCCCGATTTCATAAACCGGGGCTTTTCTATTTACCAACTAAACTTTGTCTTACATCAGTTCAACATGGGTTGATGCTCTGCTTTGTTAGCATTAACATCCAAAGTCGGATATGGTTCTGCTGCTGTTTCTTTGTACTCATCCAGTGTAAATGAATCAACCTGAATGGCATCAAAACGTGCAGCTTCGGCTTTTTTAACCAATTCAAAATCATCTGTTGAGATGATACCTTTATCCAAAGCTTCATCCAACAAAAGTAATGGTTTCATTCTTGGCAATTCCTTAGCTCGAATCGCATCTTTGATCTTATCAGCAACTTTTTCAGCTTCAATTGAAAGGCTAAATGCATGCTCCAATCTCCCTAATGCTTCGTTAATGTTATTCGGAATGTACGTGCCATCAGTAAGTCGGTCTCTCAATTCACCCGGCACCTGAGATGCTTTGGCAAGTTTCTTACCCAGCGCATCAGATGGTGGTGTAGAAATTGGATTCAACCTTGACCAAAACGCTACTGGTCCACGGAAGAACCACCCTAAACCCGGAACGTTCAAATGACGGAAAATTCCATCAAAAGCTTCTTGTATGTTCGAAAAAGCAAGTTGCATGCTATAATGCAAGAATGCTTCGTCCTCTTTACGTCTTCCTTCAGCTTCGAATCTTCTAAGTACTGAAGTACCGAGATACATCCATGAAAGTACATCAGCAAAACGCCCCGTAAGCTTTTCTTTCACTTTTAATGCACCACCCATAGAGCCAAGAGCTACATCAGAGATGAAAGCAAAAGTAGCTGAAGTCCATGCCATTTTCCTGTAATAAGGTGCGGCTGCTCCGGAAACCGGTGATGAAGCTAATCTACCTCTACTCGCGCTCAGAAGAACTGAGCGGAAAAGATTGCGCACCACATGGCCAATGTGCTTCCAAAATGCATCATCAAAAGCTTTAAGATCATTTGCAGTTAAGGCTTCGATTTCTTTAAGTGCATAGGGATGACAACGAATTGCACCCTGACCAAAAATCATGAGTGTACGGGTAAGAATGTTGGCACCTTCAACCGTAATGGAAACCGGCACGGACATATACCCATGTGCTACCAAATTTCGCGGTCCCTTGGAAATGGCCGCACCACCCAGAATATCCATTGTATCATTAACTGCTTTCCTAAATATCTCGGTGAAATTATATTTTGCAATAGCCGTAACTACAGCCGGTTTTGCTCCTTGCTGAAGCGCACCACAAGTGTAAATTCGGGCGGCTTCCAAAATGTAAGCATAACTTGCAACCCGTGTCATTGGCTCCTCAATTCCTTCGAATTTACCAATCGGTAAACCAAATTGCTTGCGTACCGCAGCGTATGCTCCGGCTACACGTAACATGGCTTTTGTACCACCCGCACTTGATGCCGGCAGAGAAATACCACGGCCTGCTGCAAGACTTTCCATTAGCATTTTCCAGCCTTTTCCGGCTCCTTCCACCCCACCGATGATTACATCAATTGGTACGATAACATCTTTCCCGTTTGTTGGACAGTTATAGAATGGAACGCCTAATGGATCATGACGTAAACCTAATTCCACGCCTGGTGTTTTGGTTGGGATTAATGCACAAGTGATACCAGGATTCTCTCCTTTGCCGAGTAAATTCTCAGGATCTTTCAGTTTGAATGCAAGTCCCAATACTGTTGAAATAGCTGCAAGTGTTATATAACGCTTCTCCCAGTTCAGACGGATGTACAAACCATCATCATCCCCTCTGAAGACAACACCACTACTTGTTATTGCCCCGGCATCTGATCCGGCATTCGGTTCTGTTAGCGCAAAACTCGGGATTTCATCTCCTACAGCCAAACGAGGTAAGTAATATTCCTTCTGCTCTTTTGTTCCATAGTGGGTGAGTAACTCAGCCGGACCTAGTGAGTTTGGAACCATTACCGTTGTTGACAATGGCCCACATCGTGATGTAAGTTTTGCAACAACAGCACTATTAGCTAGAGCCGAAAATTCCAATCCACCATATTTTTTCGGGATAATCAATCCAAAAAACTTTTCTTTTCTAAGGAATTCCCAAACTTCAGGCGGTAAATCGCGATTTTGGAAAACTTTCCAATCATCTGTCATCTCACATAGTTTTTCGACCTGATTATCAAGAAAAGCCTGCTCATCTTTTGTAAGAGAAGGATAGCTTTCGTTCAAAATTCGCTTGAAATCCGGTTTCCCTGAGAAAAGCTCTCCATCAATCCAAACTGTTCCTGCATCGATAGCGGTACGCTCAGTTTCGGAAATAACCGGAAGAAAGTTGAGGGCTTTCATGGTTTTCATTATACCGTTGGAAAGGGTCGCACGGCGAACCGGTTTAACTGCAAAAAACAGTGTAATGGCACCAAGTACAACCCATGCCCATACAGGCGCTCCATAACCGACCATGAGCACAGTCAAACCCGTAATCCACAAAATAAGGGGTGCACCCGTAAAGCCGAGAGCAATGAAGAATAATGCAGCCACACCGGCTACGTATCCCCAGGGTATTTCATTTAAAAATTGTAGTTCCATTTTTTTGTTCGTTTTGTTGGTTTGTTATAGTCTTAAGTTCTCAAATACTGCTGCGGCACCCATACCACCACCAATACACATGGTGCAAATACCGTATCGTATTTTTCTTCTTTGCATTTCGTGTAGTAATGTGGCGGTTAACTTTGCCCCTGTACACCCAAGTGGATGCCCCAAAGCAATTGCCCCACCATTGACATTTACAATCTCCGGGTTGATATCCAAATCCCGTATGATAGCCAAAGATTGAGACGCAAATGCTTCGTTTAACTCAATCAATCCAATATCATTAAGCGACAATCCGGTTTGTTTTAATACTTTGGGAATTGCCTCAATAGGACCGATTCCCATAATTTCCGGTGCTACTCCTGCTGTAGCATATCCTACAACTCGTGCTATCGGCTGTAGATTGTTTGCTTTTAATAACTCTTCGCTTACCACCAATGAAGCAGCTGCCCCGTCAGACATCTGACTAGCATTACCGGCTGTTACAGTTCCTCTCGGGTCAAAAGCCGGACGCAAAGTTGCAAGTGCTTCAGGACTTGTATCTGCTCGTGGGCCTTCATCTGTATCAAATGTGAATGCTTTATCGAAAACTTGTTCACCATCAGTGGTGGTCATATTCACTTTAAGCGGAATGATTTCATCTTTAAATCGTCCCTCTTTTATCGCTTTTATAGCTTTTTGATGGGATTGATAGGCAAACTCATCCTGATCTTCACGGGAAA
>PXCK01000175.1 GCA_003566635.1 Balneolia bacterium
AATGCTTTGTTATGTGGCCTACTCGGTACTGAATATACGATCTCCAATGATTCTATTAACGTATCCAATAATTTCATTCTCGTACTTTCCAGGGTCGTGAGAAAGAAGATCGACATGTGCGGCTCCTTCAAAAACTACCAAATGTTTCGGTTCGTTTGCAGCATCAAAAAGGCGACGTGTCTCTTCTATCGTGGTGTGCTGGTCAAGATTACCAGAGGCGATCAAAATCGGGCAGTGAATTCCATCAATCCGCTCAATTGGACGAAGTTCATCTGGCGAAATTCCTAGTCGAGGTCGCAATTGGACGAGCAACAAAGGCGCAACGATGTGATGAAATAGTCCAAGTCTCATCTGAACTCGATTGTGTACTGCTTCAGACACGGTTGGATAGACTGATTCCAGTACGATTAGGTCAACATCAGGTTGAGCAAATAACGCAGATGCGCCACCGAGCGAACTCCCAATTATCACAATTTTCTGATGTGCATCAATATTTCGAACATAGTCAATCGCGGCGAGAACATCATATCTTTCGAGGTAACCAACAGTGATGTTCTCGCCAATGGATTCCCCGTGCGATTGAAGGTCAATCAAAAGAGTTGAGTATCCATGTTTATTGAACAACCTTGCGCGTGAAATCATCGAGCGACGATCTTCACGAATTGGGTGTATCAGAATTGCTGTTGAGTTAGATTGTGGAACAGTTAAATGCCACGCGGCAAGTATCGACCCAGAATCTGATGAGAATTCCACTGCTTTCGCCGGGAAATCACTCGGAGGTGTTCCCACGACTCGATTTGCAGGTGCAACCAGTGCGCCACCTAAAAACCAAGCCACTACTAAAGAGACGACTATTCCTACCGCAACTAAAAACAGAAACCATTTTCGGGTTCGATGACAATTCATTATGTCAACATATATTTTTTGTCTTGTGAATTCAAAATAGCACACTCACAAGTTTTATGAAGCAAATTGATTGAACAAGTAATTATTAAAAGTAGTACAATTTTTTATTTGATGCTATTTACAATTAGGCCACATAACTAATTATTATGCACAGCACTTTTGTGCATAAGCTCTTATTAATATCATGAATTTAAACGGGGTTGACAAACATTTTGCCTCAAATTTATTTGAAATGTAAAAAAAAATTGATTTTTCTTTGTAAGGATTTTTGTTGATAAGAATCATATTAACAAAAAGTGTTAATAAGGAGTTATTTATGTCAAAATTAAAAGGAAAACTTCTCGATCAGGTTCGCAACACCATCCGCCTTAAAGGGTTGAGCTATAATACAGAAAAAACCTACATCCGGTGGATTAAGGATTATATCATCTTTAATAAGAAAATACATCCCAATGAGTTGAATGAATCTCATGTCAAAAATTGGCTTGTATGGCTGGTAAATAAGAGAAATGTTTCGGCATCAACCCAAAATCAGGCATTGAGTGCCGTTTTGTTCTTGTACCGAAATGTTTTAGATAAAACTGATTTTTTTATCCATGATTTGGTTTGGTCAAAGAAGCCGAAACGTATTCCAATTGTGCTGTCGAAGAATGAAATCAATCTATTATTGAATCATATTTCACCTAAATATCAGTTGCATTTCCGGCTTTTATATGGAGCCGGTCTCCGCAGTTCGGAGTTATTACGCCTCCGTATTGGTGACATTGACCTGGAAAATAATCAACTTCTTGTTCGTTCAGGGAAAGGGAATTCCGATCGTTACACCTTACTTCCACAATCACTTATTCCCGGTGTTCTAAAAAGAATACAACAAGCTGAAAGGGTTCACTCAAAAGATGTTGCCAAAGGCTACGGTATGGCGCTTCTTCCATTTGCACTTCATAAAAAATTTGGCAATTCAGCAAAATCGTTAAAATGGCAGTTCTTATTTCCTTCAAGAATCATCGGTAAAGATCCTCGTTCGGGCATATCGTGCCGGCATCATATTTCTGTAACATCCCTTCAAAGGGAATTGGCTCGTGCCCAAAAATTAAGCAGAATTAATAAACGAATAACATTACACACTTTTCGTCACTCGTTTGCCACTCATTTATTGCAAGCCTGTTATGATATTCGTACCGTTCAGGAGTTGCTCGGCCATAAAGATGTTTCAACTACTATGATTTACACTCACGTTTTGAAACTGGGCAGCCATGCAGTCAAAAGTCCGGTCGATACGTAATAAAATTTGGAGCTTCGCCCGGTCAGTCCCATAATCGGGGCTTACGGCTTTTCTGCCCCGATTTGTCAATCTGTTTGAAAGAGCTTCGGGTACTTATCCGGAACAATGGACACATCAGCTAGGAATAAAACGATAAACTTTTATTTTTGCAAGTGGTTGGGGGAGTTTTTTTGGGTCTGCTCTTTGATTGGTTAGTATTATAAAAAAGAGAGTTTATTGTTGCAGCATACTCACTTGGGGGGCGATTAGATATATTCAATTCATAAATATAACAAATACAATACTAATACATATTAAATACGTATCAAAGTCATATATAATTAATACTTGATATGATTATATATTGTTTAAAATAAATATTTCATATATTTTAAATAAGCTTCGTAATCAACAATGTATTAGTTTAAAGGTCAAAATAGAATGGCAAAGCCAAAGAAGGGTATTTTAGATAACAACATCAGTGGTTCTATTGGGAATGTGGTTTTCAGTAGTCGAAATGGTGTTCCGTACATTAGGGCAAAACCTGCGCAATACCGTGATGCAAAAAGCCCGGCTCAATTGCAAAGCAGAATGCGATTGAGTTTAATTTCGGGTCTTCTCAAAAGGTTTAAGGCGGTAATCAGTATGGGTTTCAGGAATCCTCCACCTGGTAAGTCATCAAGAGATGTTGCTTTTAAAACCAACTCCTTAGAAGTTATTGTCGGGGAATACCCGGATTTGAAAATTAATTATTCGGCGTTTAAAATCAGTGCCGGATCTCTGCATCCACCTTTAGAAGTATCAGCGGTAAACGTGGCTGACAAACTCGAGGTTGCGTGGAGTCCTGACAGAGCAGTGCAGGGGGCCGGTAGTTCATCTGATCGATTGATGTTGATTCTATATGACCAGCTGTCTGACAGCTTATTCAGCGAGCAGTTTATCGCAAAGCGTTCAGAGGGGCATGTTAGCTTGCTTCTTCCGGAATGGTTCACAAAAACAAACCATGATTCAGCATCTGCGACAGATTCCGATGATTCCTCATCCTCTTCACCCGAAACCAACAAAACTCATACTCATTTATGGCTTTATTTTATATCTCCAGATGGTCAGCAACTTTCAGATAGCACATATGTAGCATTAGGCGTTCAACCTGATGAATAAAATTTGTAATAGAGTTTTTTGTCTCAATTGGTCAAAAAATGAGACAGAACATGACATTTTTTCACAATTTCGGGGAGTGGCTAAATGTGTTAAAAACACAAAAAAACCCGCTTTAAAACGAATTAAAGCGGGTTTTTTAGAGTGTGGGCCTGGAGGGACTTGAACCCCCGACCAATCGATTATGAGTCGACTGCTCTAACCACTGAGCTACAGGCCCGGTCATTTAATCATGAGCCTGCAAATATAAGACCCTTTTAATATTAGAACAACCGGTTTTTGGGTTTTTTACGTGTATGATTCGGTAGTGTTTTTTTTCACCACAACGGTCACAACGGTTGCACTACG
>PXCK01000012.1 GCA_003566635.1 Balneolia bacterium
CGTGAAGCAGCACATCAGACTCTCTAATTTCGTCGAGTGTACTTTTGAAACTTGTAATTAAATGGTGAGGCAGTTTTCGTATGAAACCAACCGTATCCGACAATAATACGGTTGTATTTTGTGTCTCTAACCTTCGAATAGTGGCATCTAAAGTGGCAAAAAGTTTGTTTTCGGCCAACACATCCGTTTCGGTAATTGCGTTCATTATCGATGATTTTCCAACATTTGTGTAACCTACAAGTGCCACACGCATATGCTCGTTTCTGCCTTTACGTTGAGTTACTCGTTGCTTGTCGAGTTTTTCAATTTTATCCTTTAGCGTTGAAATTCGTTTACCAATAATTCTCCTGTCCGTTTCAATCTGCGTTTCACCGGGTCCCTTTGTACCAATTCCACCCTTTTGCTTGGAAAGGTGAGTCCACATTCGGGTTAAGCGCGGCAACATATATTGCAATTGGGCTAATTCAACTTGTGTTTTTGCTGCGGCTGTTTTAGCACGGGAAGCAAATATATCCAGAATGATACCACTTCTGTCCATTACTTTTGCTTTTGTTGACCGCTCTATATTTCGAACCTGCGTAGGTGATAAATCATCATCAAAAACAACAATATCAATTTTATTTGATTTAATGTAACCGGTCAGCTCCGATAATTTTCCTTTTCCTATATAGGTTGTTACATCGGGGGTTTCTTTGTTTTGGATAAATTTTTCTATGGTGGTGCCGCCGGCGGTCTGTACGAGCATTTCAAGCTCATCGAGGTATTCTTCGGCTTTAAATCGAGGTGTTTTTGAGCCATAAAGGCCAACCAAAACTACGCTTTCTTTCTTTTTCTCGTTTACTAAGTAATCCAAATAGTTAATTTTTGTTATTAATTATCGTCTGAGTCAACTTTGCGCGAAACAAGTTCAGAAGCATAGGTGTACTGAAATCTTCTGCCTAGTTTATGATGCAATAATTTAGCAAAGCTTTTAAACTTATATTCGGGTACGGTCAACTCAATACGATGGGTTTGTTGGGGAGTTTGGACTCCGGAATTGCTTTTATATAAGAATGTATAGGACGGATGAATGTCAGATTGTTCCACAAAATCGTGAATATCAGTCCAGGCAACGGTCTGAGATGGATCATTTATATTTTTAACGATTCCATGATCGGTGATGTACCGTTTGGACATAAAATAACTGGAAACCGACCAATTTATTCCTGCAAAAATATAAACTGCCGACAGATATAAATGCATAGTTCCTGTTCCGTTAACAATGTTAAATATTGCATATATAATAGATGAAGCCAGAAAAACAAATGCAAATAACGGATATCCGAATAAGCGCCCCTCTGGCCATGTAATTAGCACATTTCTTAAGCGTAACACGTTATTAAGCGTGTAAACGGTTAGTATAAAAGAAGCTAACGCAAATAATGCAGCGATTATACCTACAATCGTACTGTAATTAATCTGCGCTAAAAAACTATACATTAACCTAAATCTCCTTTAATTTTTCTTGTTGCTACCGATTCCGCAACAATCAATACAATTCCTAATATAATAAACCAATTCCAAATTTCACGGCCTGTTCTTGATGCGCCAATTTGTGACGCCAAAACTTGCTGATTTGTCTGATTTAATGATACAAAACGATCAATCATAAAAACTTCTTCCAAAGCAGATTGAAGTTCTGATTCTGTTAACGTAGCAAACCTCGATTCAGTTGTGTTCTGATTAACCGCAACCGTTTTTGTTTGCTCTCCCATATTTATGAATGCCCAGCCCGGTTCCCATTCATGTGTTTCTGAAGTAAGGCGAACACCTTCTCTGGTTCGTGTGAAATCAGGAACGACATCTAAATCATTTAAAATAATTTCTGCTCTATCGGAATCTGTTTGAACAGTCAAATCAAATTCTTTTCCTAAAATAAATTCATTTAATCCGCCTGTCTCACCTGCTGCAGCGTACAATGCAACACGATAAAATAAGGGAGCAAATAAAGGGTTAATCGCAAATGACGACCACTCCGGTTCAAAACTAATGGATGAAACAAATACTCTACCATTACCAAAGCGATGTTGAACCAAAAGCGGATCATTTAAATTGGATTGGAGGATGATTTCACCCGCAGTGCCGCCTTCCAGACTATATCGCCAATAGTAGAATAAATTGGGTAGCTCCAGACGAACATCTTCATCATCGGTTATCTCGAAAATTTCATCTAATACAGGATGACCACGAACAATTCTGTCCACAGCAGCAACTGGTTCGAACCTGCCTTGTTGTCCTACAAAACCTCTAAACTGTCCGGCGTTTAAACGGCTTAAAAAAGGATTAAAGCGGTTGGGCGAGCTGTCGCTTCCGGGCACAAGTACCAATCCACCTCCATTTTGAACAAACCGGGTAAGCATATCCCAGGAAAATTCCGGAATTTCACGTTCACCATCTATGAGTATGGCATCAAAGTCGCTGAAGACAAAGTTATCGATGGTATTCCAGTTAGCACGTGTTATATCTATTTGCCCCTTTGTGCGTTTTGCTGCTTCAAGAGCAGCTTGTAGCCATGTTGTTCGTTCATTCTGTGCGTTAGTGCCGGAAACAAGCAAAATGTTTCTTGACTCCGGTACGTCTATGGCAAAATATCGAACATTATCAAAAAGCATCATATCGCCATCTAAACGGGCAAGTCCGCTCAAATTCCCTCTCGATGGCATAATGGTTTCAAAAACATAGGATCTGGTTTCATTAGGTTCCAAATCGACCTGATACTGACCAACAGACTCACCATCAACCTCTAAAGTTAAAAAGTGATTTACAGCACGATTTTCTGAATAGTTTACAACCTCAACCTCAATAGAAGCTGAACCACCCGGTGAAATTACACTACCCAAAGGATTAACATTGGTAATAGCTACATTTGCCATTTGTGTCTCCGCTGTTTTAAGGACCGACACAGGCAATAACTCTCTTCTAAAAGCTGTAGGTTCCGAAAATTCATCCAGGGTGTTTGTCCACATTTCTCCACCTCTGGTTACTAAAAATAAAACAGCACCGTCTCTGTCGGTATTTATGGCCCGGTTTACCAAAGATGTTAATCGCTGAGTTTTAAAGTTTCCTTTGTTTTCAGGTTCAATATTTTCAAGTGCTCTTAATGCCTGTTCCCTATTTAATGTTTCGGGGTACAGCAGCTCACCATGCGTGTTATATAGTAAAAAACGATCGGATGCATCGGCACGATTAATTAAAATTTCAATGGCTTCGCGCCCCCTGTCCATAGTCAAACCCATTTCATCAACTTGTTGCATTGCCGGGCTGTTTTCAACTAAAACAGCATATAATACATTTCCTCTTTCAGGACTTAAAAAAGAATACCCCGGAGATAAAACCGGGCGAACCAAAGCAAACACCAACAAGCTAATTGCTAAAATTCTGAGTAGCAATAAGATGAGTTTCTTAAATTTCAGGTCACGCACATTGCTTTTTTGAATTTTCTGAAAAAATAAAAGAGTTGAAAAAGCCTGTTTTTTAGGTCTTTTAAAGTTAATTAGATGAAGGATTAGTGGGATTAATATCGCAATTAAAGCCGTAAAAAAAATTGGTGTAAGAAAACTCATTCTAAAAGTGTTAATTTTCAGTCCTGGAAAAACTTAATTTATTTTGATCCGTTAACCGAGATTCTGAATCGGACTGATTTTATTTTGAAACAATATAACATGTTACGTTTTTTAAGCAACGTTTATTTACTACTTTTTATTGGTTTTTTGTTTTTTACAAGCTGTAATCGGGTTCCCGACCGACCTTGGAAGCAGGCTGTACCTGAAAATGCTATTTTAGTGCACGTAGTTCCCGAAAGAGTGGGTATATCTGAATACATGGGGCATCCATTTATTGGTTTTCTCGAAAATACGGGCGTTACCTATTTGAGCGATATACGCGAAGTGGAAGCTGCAATATCCGGTGATTTACGTGTACGTTCTGCAATGGTACTCCCTGTAGATGCAAATTCTATGTCGGTAGTTTGGGCTACTGAGGGAAATGATGAAACAGCTGAGACGATCGGCCGGTTTTTTGAGCGCCCCTTCATGGAGAATCAATATCGGTTCAACGGAGTTACTATTCATATTTTAAGATTAAACCGATCAGATAAAATTGCTTATTTAGCATCTGCCGGTTCAAATATATATTTATCGTTAAATAGTTTTGCTCTTGAGTCAGCTTTGAGATCTTACCTTGGAAAAACAACACCATTTGTATTTGACTCGCCCCCCCAATCCGGTTCTGTCTATTTCAATAATTCCTCGGCTGAATTTCTTGTAAGCTCAATGGGAGCCGTGCGATTTCGCCCTTTAGTATCCGGAATTTTTAAAAACAGCGGTACATCCATTTTAAATATCGACGAAACCGGTATTTCTGAGGGAAGAAGCTCCTATCAAATTACTGCAAATCTAAACCCAGAAAGTGAAAGGAACTTCATACATAACACAACTACTGAGAATTTCAGACCTGTTTTAGATCGTTTTATACCGGCAGACGCAGCCATTGTAGGTATTTTTAGCGAACAATCTACTATCGATTTTGCCGAAAAATCACCGACTACCGCTTTAGATTCTACTTTGTATAATCAACCTAATCTTGTTGATCTGTTTCAAACCTACTTACAGCCGGAAACAGCTTTTGCCGGGTATCACACATTAGGGTTCTCTCCTCTTGAAGAAACCATTTATTTGAGAAGGGTTTCCAACCCTGAATTAGTTCGTACCGAATTAGACCGACTCGTTAATCGAGGATTGATTAACCAAATTAATCAAAATTATGGAATAAGAAGCTCATTTATGGCTCAGCTTTTAGGTGGTTCCCTTTGTCCATACACCGATTTTTATGCCGGATTTGTTGAAGATGTGTTGATTCTTACACCCAGGAACGGGCTAATTCAAAGAGTAAGGAATGATTACAGTAGAAGAAGGGTGATGCATTTTGATGAAAACTACACCGATGCTAAAAACAATCATCCTGCTTCCCTTTCCGCTTTTTTATACGCCGACAGCAGAACCCTTACACCATTTATTCAACCCTATATCGATCCTGTTTCTAATGCTGAAAATGTGCTTGGACTTTTTGACTTATTAACGTTGAGTTTCGAAAATCAAAGTAATGAGGTTGAATGGCAACTGAATACCCATTCAATTCGGAGGGCAACTATGCCTTTTGCCGACAGATGGTTTTTCCCACTTGACGAACATGAGCTAACCGGTCCGGCAACCATTGCTAACCTAACTGGCGGCAATAGAGACGAAATCATTTTTGCAACAACTGGAAATCGTGTTATTGCACTTGCATCCGATGGTACCGAGATATTCAGAGCAGGAACCGGTGATGATATACCAATTGGATCTCCGGTAATTTTTGACTGGTACCAAAATAACCAGCAAGCAGTTTTAATTGGTGCAGGTGATAAAATCTATGCCTGGAATAACCGGGGTGAACTTTTGCCAAATTTCCCATTCAAATTAAGTGAACAAATTTCCGCACCTATAACGGTTTCGGATGTTACACGTTCAGGCTTTCCTGAAATCGTAGTTCCTACAATTGACAGAAACCTGAATGTTATTGACCGTCGTGGATTTAACGCCGACGGATGGCCACAAAGCACCAATAGCACCATTCGCTCACAGGTTGTTGTCGAAAACTTTGAAAACGAAATGCTTTTAATTGCATCGGCCGAAAATGCTTTATTTGGTTGGAGACGAAACGGTCAATTACAAGATGGGTTTCCGGTTTTTGCCGAAGCCCCTCTTAGTGGCTCCCCTATTGTATCGGGTAATAATATTATATCCGGGGCCGGTGACGGTCATGTTTATGTGTTCTCAAGTACACCTCTTTTCGATACCGAATTGGCTCCACTCAACGCTCAGGGTAGCCTGTTAGGAATTCAAAAATTGAATGTTAGTTCCAACAGCTTGTGGGTTTCAGATATTCGTACAATTCGTTCGGCGGCCGGTGGGCAATCATTTAACTCCGAAGCTATCGTTTCATACAGTACAGATGGAGCCGTTTTTATACACGATATGAATGGAAATTTAGTATTCTCTGAGAGCATGGGACAATCTATGGCTGGAAGGCACACGCTTTTAATTGCTGACTTAAACCGGGACAATTTTCCTGAGTTAATTACAGTATCCAACTTCGGAAGTATGTTTGCATGGTCTTTACAATCCGGTGATCGATTTAGCGGGATTCCTTCCAATGCAGTTCACCACCCGATTGCTTCGAGAATTCGCGGTGATGCGAGTACGTATATCATAGCCGGAACCAGAGAAGGTTTAAGAGCATGGGCAATTACGAATTAGAAGTCTTGAAGTATCAAAAATAAAATTCATAAGCTAGCATGGAAATAGCACTTCGCGGGAATCGCTTCGCTCGGAGTGCAGGATTTTGATCACACCCAAATTTGAATAAGTATGGTGTTTACCTATACCTAATGAATTTGATGACTTATTATTTTTATTTCATAATTTTTGTGAATAATTCGGGTTATGTTTTATGTACTCAATTTTAATCATTAGTCGAACTTGACAACCCAAGGAACTTGCATTATCATATTACAACCATCCTGGATTAGGTGTGATTATAATTCTAAAGTAAAACAGACATTAACTTTTTGAGTATGCGATATCGACTGTTATTATTCTTCTTGCTTATGCCTTGTCTGGCAAAAGCTCAACAAGTTATAATAAATGAAACTTTCGAAGATGGCGACTTCACAATTAATCCGGAATGGGTTGGTGATATTAATGAATGGACCATTGTAGAAGAAGATTCTAACAATCTTTTAAGACTGAATGGAGATAGCCAAAACGGTGGTAATCATTATCTGAGCACAGCTTCTATTTCTAACTTTGGTAGCTGGGAGTTTTATGTAAGGTTGGATGGTTTTGCGACTTCGAATAATAACAGAGCGCACTTTTATCTTACTTCAGATCGACCTGATTTAACTGGTGCGGTCAATGGGTATGCTGTTAGAATAGGCGAAAGCGGTGGAAATAAGTTTTTTCGGATTGTAAGGTTTGATGAAGGTGAGCAAGGTGCCGTTTTGGTATCGGGAACTACTCTTATTGAACAAAACATCCCATATCGTGTGAGGGTAACACGTAGTAATGAGGGCGAATGGGCATTATTTGTAGCTACGGGAGATGATTCAGATTTTGAACCTGAAGGAACACCTGCTATTGACCTCACTTACACGAACTCTCAATACATTGGTGTTCGAGCCCGATATACCGCAACCCGTTTTGATCGATTTTTCTTTGATGATATCGTTGTAACTAAAGATCCACTCTTCGTCTCAGCTGTTAACACCATCAACCCGCAGACATTGGATATAGTATTTTCAGAAGCTGTAAATCCTTCATCTGTAACTCCCTCAAACTTTTCACTTTCTGGCGGAATTGGCAATCCTCAATCAACCGAAATTACTGTGCCAAATACTGTACGAATTACGTTTAGTGATGATATTACCGGTGGGAATTACGAACTTTCCGTTTCGGGAGTTGAAGATATGGTGGGTGGCATTATCGAACCTGCTGTTATTCCTTTTGTCCTGGTTAATCAACCTCAACCCGGCGATATCGTCATTAATGAGTTCTTCTATTCTACCCCATCCGGATTAGCTCAATATGTTGAATTATTTAATAATACCGACAAATTCTTCAACCTAAAAGATTGGCGCATTCAAGATAATACAGCTACCGTTAGAAGACTTACGACAAACGATTTCTTTCTCGGTGCCGGTGAGTTTGTTGTGCTCACAGGTGATACCATAAGTGTTGCCAATGAGTTTGGCACTCAAAACTTTCTCGAGTTATCGAATTTCCCTTCTTTAAACAGAGCAGCTCCCGACCAGATTAAAATTTTTACCAGTGATGAGGTTTTGATTGATTCCCTTAGATATGAAGCAGCAATTTGGGGAGGAAGCGGCGTAGCTCTTGAAAGGATATCACCCGATGCAATTAGCTACTCGCCCGAAAACTGGGCAGACAGTTTTTCACCGGCAGGTGGAACACCCGGCGTACCTAATGACACCCAGTCTCCAAATCCGAACCCACTTACGGTACAGGATGTTTCTTACACTGATTCTGAAACTATTGTTATTACATTCGACCGTCATGTTGATAAATCAACCGGTCAAACAGCCTCTAATTATTCTTTGTCGGGTGGACTTTCTATCGAACGTGCAATCAAGCCGGAAAGCAACACCATTACGCTGGAACTTAGTACACCAATGGTTACAAATACAACTTACACTTTAACCATATCCGGTGTAGAAACAATCTTTGGTGTGCCTATACCCGAAACTACACAAGAATTTCTTTTCTTTGTAGTTGAAGAAGCTGTTCCTGGCGATGTAGTCATTAACGAATTTATGTACAACGTAGCACCCGGGTTCTCTCGCTACATAGAACTATTCAATACAAGTAATAAAGCCATAGACATTGCCGGTTGGACTACCAATAACGATACAGGTAATAGGAACATCATTACTAATGCCCCTGCTGTAATTCCACCCGGTGGATTTGTAGTCCTTGCACCCGATGCTTCTCTCCTTTCCATGTTTCCAGATATTGACCTTATCAACATGGGAACCCGCTTTCAGGCATTAAAAATAAATGGCGACAATGTAGTTTTGAGAGATAACGAAGGCGTTCTATTTGATTCTTTAACCTATACACCCGATTGGGGTGGAAATGGTGTGGCACTTGAACGAAGACGCGCTGATGTGTCAGCTATTTATCGTGAAAACTGGGGAAATTCACCCGACCCAAGATTGGGAACCCCTGGTGAACCTAATGCAATCCCGCCCGATGAAACTAACCCTGAATTTGTTTCTGCTAATGCTTTGACAGAAAGGGAGATTACGCTAATTTTTAGCAAGTCAATGGATCCTGTTTCAGCTGAAAACCCGGCAAACTTTACCCTGTCTCCTTCTATGTCCATTCAAAACATTGTTGCAGATAAGGAAGTGATACGGTTACAACTTTCTGCTGATTTAATTGCCGGAACTACATACGAGGTAAACATTCAAAATTTGACCGATATTTTTGGTAACCCACTAGCTCCTGTTACTGCAAACTTTACGTTTCTTGAATTTGCTGATGCCGAATTATTTGATGTAGTGATAAATGAAATTCTTTACCGTCCGGTGGCCGGTGAAGCACCAAGGTTTATAGAATTATACAATCGATCAGGTAGAAACATTGATCTACAGGGTTGGCAACTTGGCAGGTCTACTGCTACCATATTATTAAACGGACCCGGCAATACCATTCCGTTGGCTGATGGAGAGTTCCTTGTGATTTCCGAAGACCCTGAGCTTTTAGGTGTTCCTTCGTCACGCGCACTTCAGGTATCAACATTGCCTGCATTTAGTCAAAATGGTGATGCGGTCTTTATACGAACCAACGAGGGTACATTAATCGACAGCCTGAGGTATTCGCCATCATGGGGTGGCTCACCGGCAGGTTTTTCACTTGAACGGATTGATTTCAATGCAGCATCGAATGACCCTGTGAATTGGTCAACGAGCCTGGAAGGTTTTACGGCGGGATTCGAGAACTCAATTTTTCAACCCGACGAAACTCCTCCATTATTACACTATGCCAGAAGGGTAAACGAAAACATGCTTTTACTCCGGTTCGACAAATTCATTATTCTCGATGAATCGACTCAGTTTAGTTTTATACCAGAGGGCTCAGGGAATACATTTCCTTTAGATGTAGAATCATTTAATGTTTTCAATGGAAATGAAATTATGCTTCTCTCTTCATCAACCTTACCGGAATTCACCCGAACATCCGACGAATTTATTCAGGTCGGAAATTTTCGAGATGTAGCAGGTAATTTTACATTGGATGATGAGATTCCTGTTGCCCAACCAATCTCAGCGGGCGATGTAGTAATAAATGAGATTATGTATCAACCAATATCAGGAAGCCCTCCGGATCAGAGTGAATATGTAGAATTCTACAATACACAAAATTTTGCCATTGATTTAGAAGGTTTCAGAATTCATGATGAGCCGGATAGCGATGGGAATATGTCTTCCATAATTCCTGTAAGTACAACCTCAGCATGGATTCCATCAGATGGATATGTGGTGATTCACGGTGATCCAAATCCTGATTTTTTATCTACTCGCTTAAGTCGTTTTTTTGAATTAGATGATGGACGATTTGTATACAGAGCTGATCGATCAAGTTTAAGCTTATCTACACAAGGAGATAGTATTTATCTCGCTATGGAAGATGGTTCTGTCATAGATTCCGTTTTTTACGAACCCAGCTGGCATAATCCTAACCTGGTTGATGTTAGAGGCATATCGCTTGAAAGGATTAACCCGCTTGGTCCATCTAACGATGCTGCTAACTGGGGTTCGAGTGTCGTTTCTAAAGGTGGTACACCACTACTTCCAAATACTTTGTTTGCTGAGCCGGGTGAAGGTCCAGACGAACAAGGCTTTACCGTTGAGCCTAACCCCTTTTCTCCTGATGGTGACGGAATTGACGATAACCTTTTTATTAATTACAAACTAGACGAGCCTGATTACTTGTTACGGGTGCAAATATTTGACAGATACGGCCGTTTGGTTAGAACCTTGGCCGATGGCCGTCCTGCCGGTTTTGAAGGAACCCTTATTTGGGACGGAAGACGCGACAGTGGTCAGGAAAATAGAATCGGTATTTATGTGATTAAGTTCGAAGCTTATAACAGTACTTCAGGAAGAAATCGTACCTTTACTAAAAGCGTGGTACTTGCACGACAATTATAACATTAAAAAATCTCAAGCTATTTAATGACTTCTGATAACAGAGCACCTATAGGCATATTTGATTCCGGTATTGGCGGTTTGACCGTTGTTAAGGCTGTAATGAAACAACTTCCTCACGAAGATATTATTTATTTTGGTGATACTGCTCGCGTTCCTTATGGTATAAAATCTGTTGAAACTATACGTGATTACGCCATACAAATAACCAATTTTTTACTCGAGAAAAAGGTTAAGGCAATATTGATAGCATGCAACTCTGTATCAGCAGCTGCAAATGAACAGATTCGTGAGTGCTCATCTCCTGTTCCTGTTTTAGATGTTGTGGAAGCAGGTACTGTTGCTTCCCTTAAAGAAAAAAACATAAACAACAGAATTGGGATAATTGGAACACTCGCAACTGTTGGTAGTGGCACCTATGAAAAGTCGATTCATAAATACGCACCTGAAAAAAACATCTATTCTAAGGCTTGTCCACTTCTTGTTCCATTAGCGGAAGAGGGTTGGGTTGATAATGAAGTTGCTGATTTAGTACTCCAAAAATATCTGGCTGATTTTAAAAGTAAAGATATGGATGTGTTAATTTTGGGGTGTACACACTATCCACTTTTCAAATCAAACATTGAAGATTTTTTTACAGGTACTGATACAAAGGTAATTGATTCTGCTATATCTATAGCTGAAATGACCAGTAAATTACTCAAAGATAAAAAACTCCTTAACTCACAAAATGAAAGCGGGAAGTTTGAATGTTTTGTTAGTGACAAGCCGCAACGTTTCCAACTACTAGCCGAACGCTTTTTAGGCAAAAAACTTCATAGATTGGATATTGTTAGTTTAAAATAGGTGATTCTTGTTTTGCGCCTTTGTTAGAAACATAAAGCTAAACTATGAAGAACGAAATACTGCCTTCACGCCTTGGCAAAAAATCTATCGCCCAAAGGACACATTAATCCCGGCCTGCCAGTTCCTGCCCGGTGAAGGCTCATAATACCTTCCTCCAAAAGCATTAATTATTACAGACCCGCTATACAACTCATCAAAAATATTGTTTAGCTGAAAGAATGGCGTGACATATAGATTATTTCCAAGTGATAGCTCAATGAAAGATATGTTCGTATTAAAAACCACATAAGAAGGGTTTTGTACTGAGTTTTGGTTATTGACAAAATAACTCGCGGAGTAATCGGCCTCTACCATCAACCTAAATCCTCTGTTAAAATACTGTAGCATTCCGGAAAAACGATGATCAGGAATTCCCGGTATTCTGTTTCCCTTTACTGACTCCCCGGCGGCAACAATCGAATCATCATCAAAAATAAAATAATTATACCCGTAGTTAAGCGTAAGAGATAAACCATTAAATGGTGAAGTCTCCGCCATTATTTCAAACCCGGTGAAACGAGTAGCACCTAAATTTCTATAGAAATCGCGGTCGCCTCCCTCTTCGGTTCTAAATGAAGACAGGAAATCAGTAACCCAAGTATTGAAGAATGCGGCATCAACAAGTAAACCGGGAATTGCCGACGAGCGCACTCCAATCTCTCCGCTGAAAGATTTCTCAGGTTGCAAATCAGGATTAAAACCACCATCCATATCAGGACGATTTACAAGTTCTGTGGTAGTAGGCGTTTCAAATCCTGAGCTAAAGTTTGCGTAAATATAGTTTTGATTCCAATTGTAGCCTATACCAATCATCGGACTCACCGAAAAGAAGTTTCTTGAACCGGAAGTATCTTCAACCCTTTGCAACTGATCAAAATTTCTGAAATCAATCCAATCAGCCCTCACACCTCCGGAAATAGAAAAAGCGCCAAGTGGAATCTGAATACGTGAAAACGCTGCCAGGTTCGCTACCTGTTCTCTTTGGTCTAAGGTTATATTACCTTGTTCGCCTTCCTCATTTACCCAGTTTTTCCGATTATCGGACTGCATAGATGCATCAATTCCAATTCCCCAATCAAAATCACTGGCATTTAACTCGTAAGATGTTCGAACACCTCCGGCTAGCCTGTCTAATTGAATCCACGCAAATGCAAGAGGGTTTTCAAGTTGACGATTTAATCCCCAAGAGTTAACTGTAATTTTACCATCCGGCAAAAAGTAGCTGTAGGTGGCTCCAAACTGTCCATGTGTAGTAAATTTTGCAGCTTGTTGTCTTACATTGTTAGGGTTAGCAATATCCGGACTTTCCTGAAATTGCTCTAACGTTAAGGAACCTGGATTATCGCTCACCGGAGATTCCAAAATAGCTGTAGTTAGATGGAGTCTTGAGTTATTAGTTAACTCAATATCGGCATGACCTCCAAAACGCCATGCTTCAAAACGGCTGTAGTCCCTGAACCCGTCACTAATTTGGTTGGAGCCATAAATCATGAAGCGGTTACTTCCGGAATTAAAAGCAGTTTCAAAATCTATTTTGTAATAGCCGAAACTGCCTGTAGTAAATCGCGTCCGTACATATGTTTCATCCCTGAATGACGCTGTATTCATTAAGATGGTACCACCTCCACCATTCCCCCAAAAGCTGGATGAGGGGCCGCGGATTAATTCAACATTACTAATGAATCCAGGATCGGTTAAACTAGTTATTGCCTGACCATCAGGCATTGTGAGTGGAACACCATCCATCAATACATAAATTCCACGAACCCCGAAAGAAGCTCTCCACCCCATTCCTCGTACTGATATCCGCTCTCCTATGGCATTATTGTTACGATCATTTACCCAAACTCCAGGAATTGCTCTGAAAGGATCCATAAGCGTTGGCGCCGGAGTGGTAATTCTTCTTTCTATTCTAATATCTCTGGAAATAAAAGCAAAAGGAGCGCGATCTTCAAACGATGCTATTCTGGCTGCTTCAATCCTGACGGCTTCCAAATCGACTGTTAACGTGTCGGTTGATTGACCTGATACAATTTGGGTGGATATTGCGAATACGCCAATTATGAATAGTAGAAATTTCATCATTTTGATTGTGTTTAAGTATGATTGACAAATTAACCTTTTTTTAATCCATAATCGTTTACTCATTGTGGCAGTTTCACTTAAATGAACAATGATTTTGCATTTTTTAAAGATTTGGAAATTGATTGTTCGTTTTATGATAAGAAGCATCCTTTTCAGCTAGGCATTATTTGATTTCATGTAGAAAATCTTGCCGTAGTGAGTGAAAGGGTATCATAACGCCGTAATTGTGGGGTACATAAGCATGCAACAAACTCATACACTCCGTCATCCCGGAAATGCATTCGGCGAAGCAAATGCGTTATCCGGGATCTTCCAGTTTCGAAATGGGAAAGTCATGTTCAGGGCTAGATGTATTAAGAAAAGCTAAAGAATAGGCTGCATAATGGTCTTGATTCAGTACTGGAAGATCCCGCATAGCCCGCTTGCTACGCTTAGCGGTCTTGCGAGATGACGTTTCCTTCTTGTTTGTTGGTTTATTTTTGATGGCTACCTACCGTTTTTTAATACAAGACCCCAAATGCCGTAGGCATGACCGATATCATATCCCCACAATTCATTGTGGGGCAAGAAATCCCACAACAAACTCATACCAATTTTACGACTTTTGAAACCTCATATTCATTCCTAATTTTACCTAAATTCCTTAAAAGTTTAACTTTTAGAATCCGTATCTTTCGAGCGAATACAAACCTGCTCAAAAATTACTACCACTCGATTTTTTTCTCATGATTGATAAACCTAAAGACCATTGTGGCATTTTCGGTATTTATAATCATCCCGAAGCTGCACTAATGACTTACTACGGACTTCACTCACTTCAACATCGAGGTCAGGAATCAGCCGGAATAGTAAGTTGCAGGTTCGATGAGGAAAAGGGTTTTCCGATTATGCCTATCCACAAAGATTTTGGGTTGGTATTATCTGTTTTCGACGACAAAAAAATCCTCAACGAAAAACTACGTGGTAGTAGTGCAATCGGGCATAACCGTTACTCAACATCAGGCTCATCAACAAACCCTTTCAATATTCAACCTTTTCGGGTTCATTATGCTAAAGGAAACTTAGCAGTTGCTCATAATGGGAACCTCACCAACGCAAAAAGCCTACGTGATCGCTTCATTAATGAGGGCGTTTTATTCCAAAGTACATCCGATACCGAGCTAATTCTTCATTTAATCTCACACAGTAAAAAACCTACCCAATTAGAGCAGATTCTGGATGCTATAAACCAAATTGAGGGTGCGTATTGTTTGGCCATTCAAACCGACACTTCCGTAATTGCAGTTCGTGACCCTAACGGATTCAGACCTCTTTGTCTTGGAAAACTAAACGACTCTTTCATGATAGCCAGTGAGTCTTGCGCATTAGATATTATTGGAGCAGAGTTTGTTCGTGAAATTCTACCGGGTGAAGTAGTAATTATTGATGACGAAGCCATAGAACTCAAAGAACCAAAGTCTCTTTTCATAGAGAAAAAACCGGATACTCCTACTTCAGCCTGCGTTTTTGAATTTATTTATTTTGCGCGACCTGATAGCCGGATTTTTGGGGAAACTGTTGATAAAGTAAGACGTAAAATTGGTAAACAACTCGCTGTTGAACATCCTTATACCGACTTTGTACAAACCAAAAATCTCAAGAAAAAGCCCATTGTAATTTCGGTACCGGATTCAAGTAATACAGCTGCGATTGGCTACGCAAGCGAAAGCAATAAAATGGGCAATGATTGCAAGTTCGAGATTGGTCTAATTCGAAATCATTACGTGGGTCGTACATTTATATCACCGGGACAAGAATCAAGAGTCCAAAAAGTTAGAACAA
>PXCK01000243.1 GCA_003566635.1 Balneolia bacterium
GACTTCGTGGTAACGATGCTATACGGTTAGATTATCTAAGAGGTAGATTAAATATGTTTGAGGGCGATTTTAACCGTGCACGAATCACATACACACGAGCAAACAGAGCGGCAAGAACTGGCGAGCTTGCAGAAAAAACCCGGTATTATTTAAGTCTTAATGATTTTTATAACCAAGAGTTTGATTTTGCTGCTTTACAACTTCGTGCTCTGCAGCGCCAACCTACATCCTACTACGCAAACAATGCACTTCGCTTAAAAACATGGATTCAGGATGGCGTGAATGAGGAATTAGCAACCGATGAAATTAAAGCGTACAGTCGAGCTCACTTTTTTTATAATTCCGGACTATATGAGGAGGCACTTGAAGAATTGAAAGTCTTCTCAGGAAGCTCCGACCAGCCGCTTAAATCCGACGCATTATTAATTATTGCGGATATTCTCCGTAAAAATGACCCTGTTCTGGGATACCATATTCTCAACCAGGTTATTAAAGAAGGGCTACGAACCACCAGCCAGGAACGTCTCCTTTGGGAAAAAGCACGCTTGGCCGATGCCCTCTACCATGTGGAATCTAAACCGGAAAGCTCTATTATAGGTCAGGAATTATTAGATGCATTTTCTATAGCTTTTTCGATTGATGTAGAAGCATTACGCAACCCGGATTTAGCTGAAGTGACTGATATATACGAATCCATTTTAATGGATTATCCTCAGGGATTTTATGCTTCTGCTGCGCGAACAAGAATTCGTTACTTAATTTCACAAATTAGCTCATAAACCCAACTGCTCAATTTTTTTCACCATGAAGTTCACATTCCTATTTATTATCCTTGCCGCTTTAAGTGTCAACATTAGTTCAGCTCAATATGTACTTATCCCTATGGATCAGCAACAGACCAACCATTTAAAAGCTTATGGAATCATTTATAACCACATTGTTGATGGATATGAAGCCCAATGGCTTTTAAACTATCGTGGTGGTAGTTTTTTAGCTCAAAGTGAAAATGATATTGTACGGGAAAGTCGCTTGAGAAATGTACGTGTTGAGCAAATTACCGATGCTCAGGCTTCGAGAATTATTCAGGAGGTTGAAAGCAATAGCGTAAACATGGCAGCCATACCATTACAAACAGCTCCACGAATTGCCGTCTATACTCCTCCCCATCTGTTGCCTTGGGATGATGCCGTGACCCTTGCACTTACCTATGCCGAAGTTGAGTACAGCACGCTTTATAATGAAGATATTTTGAATGGGGCTCTTGAAGATTATGACTGGCTCCATCTGCACCATGAAGACTTTACCGGCCAACATGGTAAATTTTGGGCTGCATATAGAAATGCACCCTGGTATCAAAGACAGGTACGTGAACTCGAGGAAATGGCCGCAGAATTCGGTTTTAGTAAAGTCAGTGATATGAAAACTGCCGTTGTCAGAACCATGAAAGACTTTATTGGTAATGGAGGATTCCTTTTTGCCATGTGCTCAGGTACCGACACATTTGATATCGCCCTTGCAGCCGAAGAAGTGGATATTGTACCGGCCGAATTTGATGGGGATCCGGTAGACCCGAATGCAAACGAGAAACTTGATTTCTCGAACACACTTGCATTCGAAAACTTTGAATTAACGTTTAATCCGGCAGAATACCGGCACGGTAATATTGATGTACCGGTAAGATTAGGCGAATTAGATCAAAGCATGGACTTTTTTACACTTTTTGAGTTTTCTGCCAAGTGGGATCCCGTTCCAACAATGCTTACACAAAACCACGTGAGCAGTGTTCGCGGTTTTTACGGTCAAACAACTGCATTCAGGATGGAAACAATTAAAAGTGACGTTGTAGTACTTGCAAAGAATTCCGGTCGGGATGAAGCAAAATATATCCACGGGAATTACGGAGAGGGTACATTTACATTTTATGGAGGTCACGACCCCGAAGATTACACCCACAGAGTTGGTGACCCGCCAACAGATCTTGATTTATTCCCTAACAGCCCCGGCTACCGATTAATCTTGAACAACATCTTATTCCCTGCCGCTCAAAAACAAACGCTTAAAACCCAACGTGACCCTTATGACGAGGAGAGTGTGAATTCATTTTTAATGGCTGTAATGGGTTTGAACCCGGGCGATAAGTAAATAAAAAATCTTTTGACGGTGATTTGGTATATTTGATGCCTTATCAAAGGACTTTTGGAAAACAAAAATTTACCAAGCCCTTTTCTACATCAAAAATCAATTTTATGATATCGGAATTTGACCGCAACAACCCCGTACCTACACGAAATTTCTATGATTTAGTTAAAATCATGGAAATACTGCGCAAAGAATGTCCCTGGGATAAGAAGCAGACCCACCAATCCATACGCGACTTAATGATAGAAGAGGTTTATGAAGCCGTTGAAGCTATCGACAATAACGATTTGGATGAACTAAAAAAAGAATTGGGAGATATTCTACTGCACGTTGTTTTTCATGGTGAAATGGGTACGGAAACAAATTCTTTTGATATCGGCGATATTGTTTACGGCATTCAGGACAAGCTCATTCGCAGACACCCCCATGTTTTTGGTACTACTATTGCTGATGATACAGATACCGTTAAAAAAAATTGGGAAGAGATAAAAAAAGCCGAGGGTGGCAGAAAAAATGTTTTATCCGGGGTTCCTTCAAACCTGCCGGGCTTACTAAAAGCTCAACGCATGCAGGAAAAAGCGGGAGCAGTTGGCTTCGATTGGAAACGTTGGCCTGAAGCTTGGGAAAAACTAAGTGAAGAATTGGGTGAATTCCGCCATGCCCTTGAAAGTGAACCCGACGAAATTGAAAACGAATTTGGGGATGTGCTTTTCTCAATGGTGAATGTAGGAAGATTAGCCGGGCTTGATGCCGAAACCTGCCTGCGCCTTACCAACGAAAAGTTCAAAGCACGCTTTACCTATATCGAAAACAGGCTCGCCGAAATGGGCTTAAAACCCGAAGAAGTCGACCTCTCGGTAATGGATAGTTTGTGGAATGAAGCGAAAGAGGTTAGTAAGAAGTAAATAATAGCAAAGTAATTCGTTTTCAATAATACATGTATTCCTTCAAAGAAATCACTAAGCTCGGATCTCCAGTGATAATACCGCAATATCTCACATTAAACTTCCACCTGTTTTTCAAAAATTAGTGTCAGGTAAAATAAAGTCATGAACGGGGGTAGTACTAAATATTTAGCTGATAATTTGTTATCTTAAATACTTAGGCACTAAAGTAATTGGAACGCTATTACAAAAGCAATTTGTAATAAGCCATGCATTTAGGCCTGATAGCGCTTTCAGAAGTAAGCATCTTGCTGAAACCGGATTCCCGGATTTGAATATTATTAAACTCGGTTTAAGCAATACATTCATCAGAAAAGTGCCGCCCTAAGGGCTAAGAGTTTAGAAAATTATTAAAAATCATATTACAAAACGGAGTTTTAGCAATGGAGACCAATACTCAAAACATTGACCTTTCGGATTACCCACATCTCGATCGTGGATTAGAGGGCATTGTTGCATTTTCATCAAGAAAAAGTTTTATTGACGGTGCCAAAGGCGATTTAATTTATTCGGGTTATAATATTAACGACCTTGCAGGTAATGCAACTTTCGAAGAAGTTTGTTTTTTACTTTGGAACGAACGCCTTCCTAACAGGGAAGAATTAACAGACCTTTGCCATAAATTACAGGCAGAGCGCGAACTTCCCGAAGCCGTTGTTAACTACATTAAAAGCACAAACAAGCAAGCACATCCAATGTCGGTTTTACGCACAGCCGTTTCAATGCTTGCAGATTTTGATGATGAAGCTGAAGATAAAAGCGAAGAGGCAAATATTCGTAAATCCATTCGCATGACTGCTAAGATGCCCGGTATTATTGCCGCTTTCGATCGTGTGAGAAACGGCAAAGACGTTGTGGCTCCATTGAGCGAGCACAGTACCGCTTACAACTTTTTGTATATGCTTAACGGCGAAGAACCCGGTGAAAATGCCGAGAAGATAATGGATCTGTGTTTGGTACTACATGCCGAACACGGTATGAATGCTTCAACATTTACATGTCGCAGTATTTGTGCTACTGAGTCTGATATTTATTCTGCTGTTGCAGGTGCAATTGGTTCCCTCAAAGGCCCATTACATGGTGGTGCAAATACAGCTGTAATGAATATGCTCAAGCAACTTGACAAAAACACCGATATTACGGCATTTGTTAAGGGTAAACTTGAGCGCAAAGAAAAGATTATGGGTTTCGGCCACCGTGTTTATAAAACTATGGATCCACGTGCTACCCATCTACGTAAAATGGCACATGATCTGGCTAAAGAGGTTGATATGGAATACCTCTACAACTGGTCGGAAACCATCCTTGATATCATGAAGTCTGAAAAGAACATTGATCCGAATGTAGATTTCTTCTCGGCTACTGTTTACTATTCAATTGGTATTGAGCCTGATTTATACACCGCAATTTTTGCAATGTCTCGCATTTCAGGTTGGACAGCTCACTACCTCGAGCAGGCAGGCAATAATCGCTTGATTCGTCCACGTCAATTGTATTTGGGAGAAAAAAATCTTCCATTTACTCCTGTAGAGCAAAGATAATTTACTATTCTCAACAATCTTTAAAGGCTGTTTCTACTTTGAGACAGCCTTTTTTGTATATTGCACCTTCAAAAAGTCTAACAAAACCAAATACTCCAAGTAATGGATAAGGTAATTGATGCTCAAACCCGTATTCTTCAAAAGTATTTAGCATATGCTACCGATACCGAAATTGGTAAATCCTTCGATTTTAAATCAATAAAATCTTATAACGAATACATACAGACAGTACCTGTATCCAATTTTAGTCGCTATGCAAAGTACAGGGAGATGCTAAAGCGCGGAGTACCTGATTTGGTATGGCCGGGTTCAGCTACAGAGTTTGCCATTTCTGCCGGTACTACAGGAGAACCTAAAGTAATTCCTATTTTTAAGGAACGTCGACAGAGTGACAAGCTATTTCTCCGCAAGGTTGCACTTAGCTACATCAAAAAAAATCCAAATATTTTCAAACTTTGGGGCAAACAGCTTAGCCTTCCGGGAATGTTAGAAGAATGGCCGGATTATCCGGGCAAAATTTTTGGTGAAATTAGTGGGCTTCTAGCCACTTATGCCCCTCCTATATTGGCTAGACAACAACTGATTCCGGCATCTGAAGCTGTTAAGATGAGCTTTCAAGAAAAAGTTGACAAAAGCATAGAATTAGGAATTAAAGCGGATGTGCGCGTTTTTACTTCCCTTCCTTCTGTAGCATTGCGTTTCATCCAACAAATGCTCGAAAAAACTGGTAAAAAATCTCTTGCAGAGATTTGGCCGAACCTTCAGGCTATTATAACCGGAGGTGAACCACTACCATCCTATAAAGCACATATTCTCAAATTATCAGAAGGTATCAAACCAAATTTTATTGAAAATTACGGGTCATCGGAAGGGTATTTTGCCTTCAATACCGATCAAGACCGTACCGATATGAAATTGATCGTTAATAATAATGTTTTCTACGAATGGATTCCCAACCCATCAGAAAACAGAGACGAGTTACTTGAGCAAAAACCCGTACCCACATGGGAGGTTCAAAAAGATACCCCTTATGCTATGGTTGTAACGTCTAACTCAGGTTTATGGCGATATTTGTTAAATGATATTGTGATTTTCACCGATCTTGAAACACCACGGATTCGAGTTGCCGGTAGAGCGAGTGAAGTTTTGGATGACTATGGTGAAACCATTGAGGCACTTCATATCAAACAAACTTTAGAAGAAGTGTCCAATAAACATAATGCTATTTTTTCAACGTGGTCTATTGGTGCCGTTTTGAATGATGATTTTTCCTTGCCTACCCATCTTTGGTTTGTTGAGTGGGCACAAAAACCAGTCGATATGAAAGCTTTTCTAAATGATATCGATCAATACCTGATATCCATCAACCGAAGCTATGAGATACGTCGTAGAGGTGAAGCTATTGCTATGCCTCAGATATATGATTTAACCAAAGATGCTTTAGAGTCTTGGCGTAAAGAGCATTTTAAAGTAAAGGCTCAAACAAAAGTCCCACGCATGATTCGCGATACGGACATTTGCCTGAGCCTTGCTAAAAGGTGTGAACGCTCGGCCTAATATTTAATTAAAGCTGTCGTTCCACCATTCTTCCTCACCTTTAAGTTTGGCATCAAACCAGGATATAATAGCATTCTTCCATAATTTGAATTTATCATAATCCACAATATGGTGATCCTGGCCTTCTACTTGTATAAATTCTACATCTCTGCCAAGCAGTTTTAAAGCAGTATAAAACTGTATACTTTCTCCGGCCGGCACATTGGTATCGTCCATACCTGTAACAAGCATAAGCGGAGTGGTAACTCTGTCTGCTCTAAAAATGGGGCTTTGATCGATGAAAACTTCAGGGGCATCCCACGGGAAAGAGTTAGCCGAGGCTACCGAGCTGTATAGATACCCCCAAAAACCTTCTCCCCAATAACTGGTTATATTACTGATTCCCGCATGGGAAACAGCTGCAGAAAATATGTCAGTTTCAGTAATCAATAACATTGTCATAAATCCACCAAAAGATGCTCCCATTGCTCCAACCCGCTCTGAATCGGCATAAGGGTGAGCTTCTAAAAATTGAGTTACACCATCAATTATCTCTCCGGTAACAAGACTCCCCCACTCATTCAAATGTCGGGTAGAAAACTCCTGTCCAAAACCGGTAGCTCCACTTGGTTGTAACACATAAACAATATAACCATGAGCAGCATAAAGCTCTTTTGGGTACCTACCCGAAAACCCCCGTGTTACAGGCACTGTACCACCATAGTAATACACGATAACCGGATAAGAATTATCAGGATCAAAATCTACAGGGTAATACACATGGCCTTCAATTTCTGTGCCGTCCTCAGCTATAAAATTCCAATCTTTCGATGTTCCAAAATATACATTTTTGTAGTATTGTTCTGCAGGATCTACTAACAAACGTACCCTATCCCTACGTAAATCATATGTATAGGCTTTGTGATAATCATTAATACCATGCCCTACAAATGCGGCCATGTTAGCGTTCGATGCAATCGTAAAGCCTGCTGTCATATCTACTCCGGTCTGTAACATTGTGAACGAACGTGAGCGCAAATCAAACCGATATACATTATTAAAACTTCTATCGGTGGTTGCAAGATAAATACTTCTGCCATCGTAGCTCCACATAGCCCCATCTACAGCCGGATTAAAATCAAAGCTAATCGGGTCTATATCACCGGATTGAAGGTCGTAAATATACGCCTGACCATCATAATCGTTTGCCAAGTCGCCATCAACATTTCGACCCACGCCATCAAATGCATTTGGGCTACCTGTAAGGAGTAACTTTGTACCATCAGGAGAAAAACTTCCACCACTAACCCATGGCGTGTTAAAGAGCACTTCGGTTTCGAAGGTGTTTAAATTCATTACAACCATTTCTGTAGTCGTAAATGGTCTTTGTGAATAATCCACATGGCTACGACTAAACACAATTTGCGATCCATCGGGGCTTATACTACCCAATGATGTTGTAAGAATGCCAGCCGTTAGTCGCTCTACCGCTTTTGAGTTTACATCCAGCTTATAAAGAAAACTTCTTGTCCTCCACCAGGGGTAGCGATCGTGCATTCCATCCAGTCGGCTAACCCCGGTTCCATCAGGTGTGTAAGACTCACTCTTTGAAAACAAAATAAACTCGCCATTCGGACTCCATTCATGTCCTCCCATAGAAGAAACATTTTCAAGCAACTTTTCCTGTGTTCCTCTGTCTAAGTCTACCAGCCATAATGTAGTGCTTCCCCCACTGGTGTTGGTGTAGGTAAAAACTCGTCCAGATGGTGCCCAGTTGAGACCGGTAATATTCATCCCTCCTCTGTAAGTGGTAACTAATGATCCATCAGAAGTATTACGAACTTCAATATAGCTTTCCCAAGTATTCTGATCAGGTATTGCACGACGTATTGTAACAGCAGCTAAGTTGCCATCTGCTGATAGGCGAATAGATGCAGGTGCCGGGGCATCTGTTAAGTCCTCCAGCTTTACCGGTCTCGCAGTTTCGGTATGGGTCTGAAGAGCATTCGCATAGCTTTCTGATGTTTTAAAGTGAGCATCTAAAGTCATCTCAGAACTTTCTGATGTGGTCACATACTTTAATACTAATGTATGCACTCCCGGGGTTAGCTTCATATTTGATGATACAGAACCTGCATCATCACCTATAGTAAACTTCGATGCTTTTTGCTCACCATTTAAATAAACGGCTAACGCATTGTGGGACTCTGCATGAAAACTCGTTTCCAGCCATCTATGGGCACGTACCTGAACTGCCATGTAGTAAATAAAAACAGATTCTTCGTTTTCGGGCTTTTCCAAAGACGAAAGAATATCAGCTATTCCTGTATTTCTCCAGGTTAACGTTCGCCCTCTATGTTGTATGAATTGTGAACCGTTCGAGGGCTGAAAATCTGATGGGGAAACAGGATTGTGGCTCATTAAATTTGACACTTCAAATGTATCACCGGTTATGTTTTCAACGTCTGCATAAAGGGGCATTAACACTTCAACAGGACCTGCCATTAGCCAGGAATCTATAGAAAGGGTTTGATCTCCATCGTCGGCATTAGACAGACCGGGGAAGATCAATAAAAAAGTAAAGAATACGCTCAAAATTAAGGGTTTCATAGAGTCGAATGAGTTAACTGTGGTTTTTGTTTTCTTATAATTTGAAATAAGGTAACCAAAAGTTGATAAATAATTTCAAATACGCGATTTTTTTATTGCCTGAAATTCATTTTTATTCGATTTAAGTCGTTCAAAATTAAATTAATTGTTATTCATTCGTTATCTTCCAAAAATTGGCATTAATAAATGTCTCTTTACTTAAAACCGTATTCCAATAATCCGAAACAGAGCTAAGGTGTCAACAAACCAAAACAATCCCTTATTTAGTGTTTTTTTTGTTCTTAGGAACTGTGAAGAACAGGTTGAAGAATACCTTACTCCTTTTTTATCTGATGATTCACTCCCGTGTGAAATTTTTATCATTAATGATGCTTCAACTGACGGAACAGGACAAGCTACAACTTCTTTAATAGAACACTACGAACACGAGCACACATTTTATTTCGAGCATGAACAACGTATTGGTACGGGTCAAAGTTTAAATGAATTGCTCCGTGAAATGAATACAAATATTTTCATGGTAGTAGATAAACCCGGTAATCCTGTTACATCGTCAATAATAGAAGCTGTTGAAAAGCTGCATGGAAGCCCCGACTTAGCTATCATTCCTGAAAAATCGAATATTCTTAATCCGACCCTTTTAAAAGAGTTGTTAGAAAAGAAGCAATTCCCATCTTCAACTCAAGTCATCATTCAAAAAAACAAAGTTACAGGTACCAAGCTTTTCTTTAACCCATTTATTGAGTTTGGTCACAGTGTAGAGTTGGTTTTGCGAAACGGTGAAAGACCCGGTATCGCTCGCTCAAAAATTTTCTTTAAAACTACCGATGAAGATGTAGCACTACAGCTGTCATCTCTTGATGCAAAGACCATTGCTTTTCACACTGATATAATGGTTGATAAAAAGATTTTAAGTGAAGCACCTGATGCTGCAGCTACTTTTCGGTCTTCTACTCACGTTCATACCGGTGAACTAATCAATGACGTGTATGAGCGTTTGTTAATCTTAAAAAATGAAGGGCACTATGCTGAAGCTCTTGATTTAGCGGATTTGATACTTCAGGCAAATCCTGATCTTCTGGAAGTAGAAGATATTAAGATTTTTCTGCTCGAACGTCTTAATCAATATGTTAAAGCATCTGAGTTGAAACATGCCCGTAAACGGAAAAACTTGTCGCCTCAGCAAATTTCACCTGTACCACAATTACCGGATCCTTCTTTTGGCGACAAAAAAACAAAAACTGCTAAACCACCGTCTGAAGAAGTTGTAAAAAAGGAACACAAAAAAAGTGAAGCCCCAAAAGACGATTTGATATCGGAAGCACTCGAAATTGAAGCTTCCCAACAAATCGACCCCTTACAAATAGAGGTTGAAAAAGAAAAAGACAAAGACTTAAATACTGAGACTGACGAAACGCCGATTGAAAATAATGAAATAGAATCCGAATCACCTCAACCCGAAGATGAAACGGAGTTTCCACATCCCAAGATAGATTCTTTCAACATTTCGGTAATTATCCCTGTTTCAGGTGCTTCTCAGGCAATCTTGCAGAATTGTATGATTCAACTGTCTGAGTATGAGGATTACAAAACAACAGAACTGATTATTGTTGACAATGCCTGTTTAGATGATACCTATGCATATATAAACCAGCTACGCGAAAATAACTTTTTCAACATAAAAGTCGTCAAGAATGTTAGAAATGCTGGGTTTGCCTTAGCCGTAAATCAGGGAATTGATAAAGCCAGCGGTAAATTCATTTGCATAATGCATAGCGATGTTTGGTTGCAGGACAATAGTATTACTAAATTGGCTGAAACACTCAAAGAGCTTGACGATATAGGATTAATAGGCCCACTCACCGATAATTGTATGACAGCCCAACAGCTTGGTGAAAAACCCCTTGACATTTCAGAACCCGAAGAAGCAGATTATTTAGACAGCTTTATGATGGTTATGAGAGCCGACCTTGGCATCAAATTCGACACTCGATATGGACTAGCATGGTTTGATGACATCGATTTTTGTTGGCAGGTTCAGGATAAAGGATTGAAAACATCCATTTTGAAAAGTGCATTTGTGCGCCATGAATTTGGTGCTACCCTAAATGGTACGGGGCATGAATACAAGTCAAAAACCTACCAACAGAACTATATTAAGTTCTGTGAAAAGTGGAATTGGTCTCCTCAATTAAACCCAAGTGAAGATCCACTTGAGGAACTTGTTGATATAGGTCAGAGGGTAAATGTGTATTTCCCTGAAAATGTTTTTACTGACCGAATTGAAGAACTGCTTACTGCTGAGGTAAAAACAGCTCTAAGTAATACTACGCCTGAAGGCGCCGAACTTGAGGCTTTCATTCGGGTTATGATGGCTGCTGAACAACGCGACTTACTCCGCCGCCTTGAGGAGTTGTTACCACTACCCACCGACGAAATTCTTACTCAAGAATTAATCGACTTTTACTATGACCGAAGTATTTATTCGCGTTGTAAAAAATATTTAGGTGCACTAAGAAATCAGAACTCTGCTTTTGCCAGAATCTATGAATTGAGAATTGCTTTCGGAGAGAAAGATTTAGATCTGGCAATCGACCTTTTCAACTCATTATCTGCCGAGTTTACTACAAATGCAGAAATCTATCATATAGCAGCAAAAATTCTGGATCTTACTGACGATACTGAAACTGCTGAAGAATTCCGAACAATGGCTGAACAATTAGATCCGTTTTCCTACGCGCCTTAGTATCATTGATTTTTATTTCAATTCGCTGAAATTTGATTCGTCAAGTTGATCTACCACTTTCTTAACGTCTTGAGATTTGTCAAGCCGGCATATTAGTAAGGAATCTTCCGTTTCAACAATACCAATACCCTGCAAGCCAACCAAGGCAAACATCTTATTTGAATTTGAATGAACGTAACAGTTTTGGGTATTTTCAAAGACTACATTTTGCGCTTTTTTAACATTACCGGAAGTGTCCTTTTCTTCCATTTCATAAATAGCGAGCCAGCTACCTACATCACTCCACCCAAAATCGCCGGTTACCACCAGAACATTTGATGCTTTTTCCATAACTCCGTAATCGATAGAAATGGATGGTGCAGCATCGTAAAACCTACTGATTGCCAGTTCTACATCTGCGTTCAAATTCCTTTGAAAAAGTTCACCTTCACGAAACAGAACCGGCAAATACTTTTCAAATGCTTTCCATATTTCCGATGCTTTCCACACAAACATTCCACTGTTCCATAAAAAATCGCCGGAATTTAAAAACATGAGAGCTGTTTCCATATCCGGTTTTTCGGCAAAGGTTTTAACACTATGAATTCCTTTTGTCTCCAATTGCTTATCAACTTGAATGTAGCCATATCCTGTTTCAGGTCGCTCCGGTTTTATACCAATTGTGATAAGTGTATCTGAAGTTTCTGCTTGTTTTATAGCTGTTCGAAGTGTTTCAATAAACTTTTCTTCATCCCGTATATAATGGTCGGATGGCAATACTACCATCACACCATTTTCTTCATTTTGCCGTACAACTGCAGCTGCCATTATAATACAGGCGGCAGTATTTCTCCCAACAGGTTCTCCGAAAATATTTTCTTGGGGTATTTGAGGTACCTGCTCACTTACCAGTGTACTGTAATCGGCATTGGTAACAATTAGGATGCGTTCAGGTGGTATAAGCTTTTGAATTCGCTCGACCGTTGTTTGTAACATGGTACGGTCGTCGATTAAACTTAAAAATTGTTTTGGTTTATTCTTTCTGCTAACCGGCCAGAAACGTGTGCCGGAGCCTCCTGCCATAATTACGGCATACTGCATGATAACATCGGGTTTATGTTTATTTTTTGATTGAAAATACCATTTCTTGAAAAGTTTACCTAACCCGGATTATTCAGCAGGAAGTTTTCTTGTTAGCAAGGCGAAGTGGGTACCCTGAGCATGATTATTCATTTCCTAACTTACACATTTAAGACAAAAGCTAAATGTTGATCCATCCCCCGGTTTGCTCTTCACCATCAATTTCTCACCGTGAGCTTCCAAAATGTGTTTAACAATTGACAGTCCAAGACCCGAGCCCCCTTTTTCTCTGGATCTTGATTTGTCAGCACGAAAGAAACGTTCTGTAACTCGTTCAATATCCGCGTTCGCAATACCAATACCAGTATCTTGCACAAAAACGCATACCTTGGCATCCCCTTTTCTAAAATGATCCAAGCCAACGGTTACTTTTCCACCCGGACGATTGTACTTAATGGCATTTTCAATTAGGTTAATTAAAACCTGCCTAAGTTGATTTTTATCGGCCATTACTACTAAATCTGTTTGGATTTCTTCGATACGAAGTGAAATATTTTCTTGTTGGGCCGAATAGTACAACGATTCTGCCACCTCCAGCATCACTTCCGAAAGGTTTACAGGTTGAAGTCTAGATTTTAACTGACCCGTTTCCAACTTTGATATTTCCATTAAATCCCGGGTAAGAATTGTTAATCGATTAACATTTTTCATCGCTTTTTCAAGAAAGTGACGATTAACTTCTTCATCTTCCAAAGCACCATCCAAAAGTGTTTCAATAAAACCCTGAATTGCAAAAATTGGGGTTTTTAACTCATGAGATATATCCCCAATAAACTCTTTTCTGTAATTTTCCAACCGAAACATACGCTGGAACTCCAACTCGATACTGTTGAGGGCCTGAATTGCTTCGTTGGTGAGATTTTCAAGTTCATCACTGGCTGATTGAGGGTTTTCCTTAAACTCTTCGAACCGTTTTGAAGCCAAGGCATTAATTACAGCAGACAGTTTTCCAAACTTGTTTGTTAAGGAGTTATTTGACACATACCACACAACAGCAAAAACTATCAAGCTATGTACAGAAGACAGGAGCCAACTATTTCCGGATGTAACAATAATGGCGTTAAGGAGCAAGAAAACCGGGAAAGTTAAAAGAGCACTAAACCCGGCTATATGGAGTGGAATCTTATATAATCGAAAACCAAAGATTGATATCATTCTTTAAATCTATAACCGACACCTTTTACCGTTTCTATAAATTCATCCCCAATTTTTTCTCTAATTTTGCGGATATGAACATCAACGGTTCTGTCAATAACATAGATATTGTTGCCCCAAACTTCGTTTAATAATGTTTGCCGGTCAAGCACCTTTCCTTTTCTTGAAGCCAGATAAAAAAGCAATTCAAACTCTTTTTTAGGCAAGGTATATTCAGTGTTATCAACAGTTACAATATAACGGATTTTATCAATCTTGATACCATGTGCTTCAACTATGGGGTTTTCTTCTTCTGATTTTTTATAGCGTCTTAATACGGCTTTTATTCTACTTACAAGCTTGGTAGTACTAATCGGCTTTGCGAGAAAATCATCCGCACCAAGGTCAAGGGTTTTTACTTCAATCTCTTCCTCACCTCGTGCTGTTAAAAAAACTACCGGAATTTGTTTGAGTATTTCATCCCTCATAAGTACCTCACAAACCTCAATGCCGTTCATTTCAGGCATCATAATATCCAAAAGTATTAAGTCGGGTTTTTGACGCTTGGCTAGTTCAATACCCTTTTTCCCATTTATTGCAGTTGATACTTCATATCCTGCTTTTTTTAGGTTATAGCTGATCAGGTCTAGTAAATCCTCTTCGTCGTCAACTACCAGAATTTTAACTTTATTCAAAGTCAGGTATTTTTGATTATAGGTTAGTTAACCCGGATTATCCACAAGAACTTTTTTTTATGTAAGCAAGGCGAAGATTCAAAACCAAAAAAAGTACTTACAGTATCTCAAATATTACTAATGATAAAAATCAAGAATTTTAATACTTCATGAAAAATTCGGATTATTTAATTTAGTGATTTCTAAAGCTATTCGTGTTAATTTTTTGTTACCAAATTTTTTAAAGGTTAAAAAGGCATTCAAACTAATCCCACCAAAAAAGCTCTTAATTCGTAAATTAGGGCTCTAAATTTTCCATCATACTCAATTCACCATTCATGAACTTCATATACCAACTAAGTTTCAACTGGTTCCTACTTTATTACGCTGCACTCGGTTTAATTCTGGTCATTCAGGGATTTATGTGGATTTTCAAACCCGAAGGATTCAATTACTACATCATGGAGCATGCCAAGAAAAAAGAAACGCCAACGCTAATCATCAAAACCCTACGCTATTTGCTCCTTTTTTCAGGCCTTTCTTTGGTTATGTCGTTTTTACCTTTTTCTATGGTTGAATTAATTTTTTCTGCCTGGAGTTTGGTTATGGTGTACATCCTTGGTTCATTTTTTGTGAAATGGGATCAACTTTCGGAATTTATTTTAAGCACAAAACACTCGTTTCCACAAAAAATTCGCAGAGGGGGTGCCATGACGTTGTCACTCGGGGTGGTTATGTTCCTGTTACTCTATCACCTTGTAACCAGTAACTCAGTTTAATTTCTATGCTTAACTACAGCCTGACCGGATATCACGGAATTCTCCTTGATGAGTACGATATCGGGCTGGATGTTTCTCAACCGGTTTGCAAATATATGTTTGTAAGCCATGCACATTCCGACCACCTCCCGCGAAGCCGCAACATGCATGTATATGCAACTCCTGCTACAGCTGCCTTCATGCGACTTAGAGGATTTAAAGGATCGATTACCGAAGTTCCTTTCAAAGAACCTGTAAAACTCGGCAACGCTACTATTACCCTATATCCGGCCGGACACATTCTGGGTTCGGCTATGATCTTTATTGAAACCCCAACCGGTAACACTTTATACACCGGCGATTACAAATCACCACCTTCCCCCGTTA
>PXCK01000157.1 GCA_003566635.1 Balneolia bacterium
GCGATTTTAAAAGCCATGGTATAATCGCGCTGGGTACGCTTCTTGGAACTTTGGGATTTGTTTTTCATGAATAAGTCAATTTTGTGTCAACTTATTCTAGGACGGGACACTACTTAGATTTTTAAAGCCATTAACCTAGTAAAGGGTTAGTGGCTTTTTTAGTTTGAAACGACATAGAAAAGAATTCTACCAATATTCGAGATCAACATTTAATAACTGATAATTCAGCGAATATCTGATAAAATCTATGTAATCCGCGGTTAACTTGTTAAAGGTTCAATAATATCATATTCGTTAGATGTAGTGAATCACTTAAGACTCTGCCAGGTTTAATAGTTAAAAATTAATTGTGACAAAAACACATTTTATCACAAGTACCCCCCCCAATATTTCTTTCTTTTCATGACCAACATATTTACTTTATCATATACTATCGTTTAATTCCAAGGCTCCAACCGGAGTCGGATATTCCTAATCAATATGTTATCATGAATTTATTTGCCTTTTTTGCCACCATTTTTCTTTGGTTTTCTTTTTCAACCGCATCAGCCCAAACAGATCTTAATACCGTTTTGTCGGAACATTTTATTGAATGGCAGGATGATTCGTTTGCGGAAATAGCTGCTTTTGCCGCTGAAAGACGTGTCGTTTTACTTGGAGAGGCAAGTCACGGTACATCAGAATATTATACCTTTCGGGCTGAGCTGAGCAAAGAGCTGATACGAAGTCACGGATTTTCGTTTATTGTGGTTGAGGGCGACTGGACTTCTGCCTGGACAGTAAATAAATTCGTCAAAAATAAAGAAGGGGCACCGGCTACAGCAGAAGAAGCATTAGCAAGTTTTACCAGATGGCCGCTTTGGCTATGGAATAACCGGGAAACGCTTGACCTTGTTCAGTGGATGAGAGAGCACAATGATACACTCGAACCGGAAGAGAGGGTAGGGTTTTATGGGATGGATGTTTACTCATTCTGGGAGTCGATTCGTGAATTAAGCAGGCACACAAATGCTATGGATTCCCGTACCGGCAGAACGGTGGAAAGTGCTCTGGATTGTTTGCTGGAGTTTAACGGTAACCATGAGGCCTACTTGCGCAATGCCGCCTCAACGGGTCAACATTGTGGTAGTCCTATAACTCAGGCATACAATTTGTTGCAAAATGCTGAGAAACCTTCCGGTTATTCCGATGCCGATTGGTTTAATGTGCTGCAAAATATGAGGGTTGTACGACAAGGCGACCTTCATTACAGAGGCATGCTTTTGCGCGGGCCCGAGTCGTGGAATGAACGTGCAAGCCACTTTAAAAATACATTCACCAATTTAATGCAGTTTTATGGAGAAGATGCAAAGGGAATAGCCTGGGCGCACAATACGCACATTGGCGATGCCCGCGCAACCGAAATGGCGGATGCGAACATTCATAATATTGGACAGTTAGCGCGCCAGTACTATGGTATGGATGATGTATTTGCAATTGGATTTGGTACATTAAGCGGCTCGGTAAAAGCCGGCAATTCCTGGGAAAGCCCCATGTTCCGAATGGAAACCCCCACAGCAATAAGCGGTAGTTGGGAAGCCATGCTTGGACAAATAGATGCCCCTGTTTTTTGGTTGGACTTTTCAAATGAAGAATTAGCGGGGGCACTTACAAATCCCATCCCTCACCGTGCTATAGGAGTGGTTTACGATCCAAACGTAGAACGATTTCAAAACTATGTTCAAACCATACTGCCGGATCGTTATAATGCCTTTATATTTATAAGAGAAACGAATGCGCTGGAGTCTCTTGTTCAATAAATCATGAAAAGTTCACAACAAATACCCGTTACAATTATAACCGGTTTTTTAGGATCAGGTAAAACCACCTTGCTCAACCGTATCCTGACTGAGCAAAATGGAGATCGTATAGCAATTATTCAAAATGAATTCGGTGACATCGGTATAGACAATGATTTGGTAATCAAAAAAGATGACGGTCTTTTTGAAATGCAAAATGGTTGTATTTGTTGTACTGTGATTAATGATTTGGTTGATACCCTTGAAAAGCTAAAAAATAGAAAAAATGATTTTGACAGACTTCTTATAGAAACAACCGGCTTGGCAGACCCAATACCTATTGCACAAACGCTACTTGGGAGCGTACTTATTCAAAAGGATTTTGTTTTAGATGGAATTGTTACAATAGTTGATTCTTTCTACATAGAAGACCAATTACACTCTACACCCGAAGCAAAAAAACAAATATTAGCTGCTGACTTGTTAGTTCTAAACAAAGCTGAACTTTGTGATACAGAAGAGCTGGATAGAGTTAAAATGCGTCTTACCGGTATAAATGATGATGCAAAGGTTGTAGTAACCAATTACTCGACTATCGAAACTGACTTACTTTTCGGAATATCACTCTTTAATGCTGATAGGTTTTGGGAGATAGAAAAACAAGTTGAGAAGCACGAACATCACCACCATGACGATGAGGTTACATCACTAAGTATTGAAATTCCGGGTTATATAGACTTGGAGCGTCTTGACGCCTGGTTAAGTATGATAGGAATACTAGGTGGCAATTCTATTTATCGGATGAAAGGTATCTTGAGTTTAAAGGATGATGATCGTCGATTCGTTTTTCAATCAGTTTTCAGCATTCTTAAGGGTCAGTTTGGTAACGAATGGCAAGATGGGGAAGAGCGCATGAATAAATTCGTATTTATTGGGAAAAAACTTAATCATGACCTGTTAAATGATGGTTTTAGAGCTTGTCTGGTACAATGAATATATAAAACTGTAATCAACTAATTTACAGGAACTGTTATGGTTGTATCTAAGGGCAATTCGTTAAAGCGGAAGAATTCTACCGTATAATTGCTGCCTTTTTCTACGGGAAGTTCAACAGAGTGCTTTATTAATCCCAATATGGTAATACAAACTACATCTAGTCGCTTAACATTTAATTCCACATAAAAGATATTCCCACTTTGTTGGATTTTGGGGGGCATGGGGTCATAACAAGGGTTGGGCGTACTCGAATGTACATCCACTATCATGGTATCATCGGTAAACTGAATATTACTTATCATTTGGGCTGATGATTTTGAAATTTCGCTATTTTCATCAGCGACAGGGTTTGAGCATCCAAGCACAAAAATTAAAGCGATAACCCAATTTAATGTATAGTGATTCATATCTTTACCATTCGTTTTTAATCAATAACGTAATATAATCAAAAAACTGAACGTATTCATTTGATCCCAGGGTTTTCGTTACCCTAACATCAACTTGCAAATCAACAACTATTTACTGCCGTGTGGATAACGTATTATATTATTTTGATAACTGTGGGAATTACCTGGTATGCATGGAATATCAACCCAAAGTTTCAGCAAACGGGTATGTTGCGACCTTACTATACGTTTCGTCAGGATAAATGGTATCAACTAATAACTTCCGGATTTCTTCACGCTAACCTCACGCATCTGTTATTTAATATGATAACGCTGTTTTTCTTCGGTCCCGTGGTTGAAAGAACCATTGGAGTACCTCACTTCCTGGGACTTTACGCAGCCGGACTCATTTTTTCTTCAATACCAAGTTTATTCCGCCATAGAAATAATCCAAATTTTGCGAGTTTGGGAGCATCCGGTGCCGTTGGGGCGGTCTTGTTTGCATTTATCTATTTTTTCCCGATGGACCCTATTTACCTGTTCTTTATACCAATAGGGATTCCAGCTGTAATATTCGGACTACTGTTTATCGGTTATAGCTTTTGGGCTCATAAAAATGCATCTGACCAAATTAACCACGAAGCGCATATAGCCGGCGCATTAACCGGTGTATTCTACATCATAGCAATAGTCCCGAGAGGAATTGATCATCTATTAACATTACTTGGGTTGATATAGGTAAGTCCTATACACGGTTTTTATGTGGTGAAGAAAAGGTGAAATAGTAGGGACAGGTCGCGACCTGTCCCTACTACCATATTCTAATTTTATCAAGTTGAAAAGTAGCTGTATGTTTGCTCCCATTCAGTCTTATATTTTTATCCCAAATTACGCTTTAGAAGCTTTTTTAATATTTCCAGTTGACTACATGTCTAAAAATAATAATGATAATGATGTATCCCTAATGCGTAATCCTGGTTTATACTCTATATCCTGTTGTCTGCTAGTTCATATCAATCAAGACAATGTTAATAAATCCATTAGTCATGATTCGAAAAATGGAAAAGGAGAATCAAAAAAGCCCTCATCAAAGGAGGGCTTTTATCATATCAATTCAAATTTAACACAGGAAGATTCTTTTCAATTTCTTCCCTGTTTTTCTCAAACCACGGCGGAAGAATCAATTCCTCTCCAAGCTTATCCATGTCTTCATCTCTGCCAAAACCCGGACCATCCGTGGCAAGTTCAAACACAACTCCACCCGGCTCGCGGAAATAAACCGATTCAAACCAAAACCTGTCGATCAAAGTTGATGGCTGCAAACCTGCGTACATCAGCTTTTGGCGTAACTTAAGCTCTGTTTCTCTATCCTTCATTCTAAATGCAACGTGATGAATACCACCTGCTCCCCACCTTCCTTCGGGAACATCAGGCAAAGCAATAATATCAACAAAGGTTCCACTTCCACCTTCACCGGCTTCAAGTCGAATCCAATCACCGTCGCGGTCGGCTTCTTTATACCCCATCAGGTCTTTTAAAACAACTAAACTTGGTTCAATCTTTCTTACTTTCATTCGTACCGTGTGGAAACCCCTCAGTTGATGTTCGGCCGGAACGGGACTTTTATCCCATGCTACTGTATCCCTGTATTCTGAGGTTGCCGTAAGCGATAATTTTAAACCATCCGGATCTTCGAAAGTAATAACTTTCTCACCGAATCTATCATCACTTCCTAAGTTATTAACATTTAACTCCTGCAGGCGAATCATCCAATAATCATAGCTTTCAACAGGAGTTGCGAATGTAACCTCTGTTGCTAAACCTGTGCCATCTTTAGCTTTTGAAATATTTGGCCAGGGAAAGAATGTTAAATCCGTACCCGGGTTTCCAACTGCATCGGCAAAGAAAAGGTGGTAAACATCAACAGAATCTTGATTAACCGATTTTTTTACTAACCGAAGTCCTAAAACTTTTGTGTAGAAATTAAAGTTTTGAACCGCATCTCCGGCAAAACCGGTGATGTGATGTAATCCATGAGTGTATGCTTTTTGTTCCATAATAAATAAGTTAGTTAAATTTATTTGTTTAAACAACTAAATTTATTTACTCGTTCCCTTTTTAAATGAATCAATAACAGTGTATTTCGTATTTTAGCCCAATCCTTCAAAACGAAATATGCTATGAGTGATAAAAATCAAATAAGAGACATTAAAGAAATCAGAAAAGATCTTGATCATATCGATCAGCAGATTCTCAAATTTTTAGCTGACCGACAACGGGTGATAAATGAAACGGCTGAAATCAAGAAAGAAAAAAAAGCCATATTGCGCGACCCTGTTAGAGAACATGAAATTTTAAATAGAATTGGTCAGAAAGCTCGTGAAAATGGTCTTGACCGATACTATGCCATGCAATTGTTCAAAACCATCATTGAGCATTCGGTTCGTTTTCAAACTGATTTTCTGATTGATCATGCCAACCTGAGAAACCGTGATACTATGCTAAGAGTTGGGTTTCAGGGAACAGAGGGGGCATATAGCCACCGGGCTATTCTTGAACACTTTAGTTCCAAAGCAAATGATTTGGTTGTTCATGGTTTCGAAACGTTTCGCGAAGTTGTAGACGCGGTTGAAAAGGGTGAAGTTGATTACGGTATGATGCCAATCGAAAATACAACTGCGGGGTCTATTAACGACACATACGACCTTTTATATCGTAGCAATATGTCAATTGTGGGTGAAGAAGTTGTTTCCGTACAACATTGTCTTGTGGGGTTAGAAGACATCCCAATATCCAACATTCGCAGAATTCTTTCCCATCCACAGGCTATTGCCCAATGCTCGGAATACTTAACCAGATTACGTGACTGCAAGGTAGAATCGTATTTAGATACAGCAATGGCGGCTCGAAAGGTAGTTGAGGATGCCGATTTGTCACAAGCAGCTATTGCAAGCCGAGAGGCTGCCAGATTATATGGTTTAACAATACTTAGAGAAGGTATTGCCAATCAAAAAGAAAACTACACCCGTTTTGTAGTAATCAATCAAAAGCCCATAGTTGTGGATAGCCAAATACCATGTAAAACATCGGTTATGATTACTGCTGCTCACCGGAAAGGAGCTTTGGCGTCCTGTCTGAATGTGTTGAACGATTATAATCTTAACCTTACAAAACTGGAATCAAGGCCTCAACCCGGAACACCCTGGGAGTATTTATTTTATGTGGATTTTGAAGGGAATACGGCTAATCCGGAGGTGCAGGAGGCTTTGGCGAAACTGAGGGAACACACAAGCTTTCTTAAAGTATTGGGCTCTTATCCGTATCGTGTGGCATAAAAAAACCCGCTCGAGGCGGGTTTTAAGATAAGTTTACGATGCCGGTGGTGTAAACGGTAGAGATGAGTGATGTGTAATAATTCGAAGATTACCACTATCATCTAAACGATATGCAAATGTTTTGTTTACAGTTACAGATGAACCATCGTAAGTAATTAATGTAATGTTGCTTTGCGCAATGGCAACATTATCAATAATAACAACGCCGGCCATTTCCACAGTACCATCAACATAATTTGTGAGAGCAAAACCGTCGTCATTTGGGAAATTTGAATTTCCACCAACAAAATAAGCTAAAGCACCCTCATAGGTAGTACGATGTGTTTGCTCGCCAAATGTAAGTGTTGGCTTAAATAATACAGAACCATCAACAAAATCATAGTAGGTTCTTAATACTTCAGAAGCACGCGCTGCGGCATCACCACCTTCGGCATGAGTTTGACTTATACTAACGAGTGCCTGTATCCAGGTTTTTTGTGCTTGATGTACTGTTTCTTCGGTGATTGACTGAGCTGAAACAGTTTGTACAGATAGAAATATCCCGCCTAATAAAAACAATGCAAAATAGTTAGTTTTCATTTTAATAATAGTTTAGTTATAGGTTGAATTAAATTATGTCGATCAAGACGATTGCAAAAACGCCTAAAAAATTTAGATTATTATGTGATATTCCTTGTGAAACAAAAGATTTCTGCCGTTTATACTAATTTTATAAATTATTTACAATGCCTGCCTAATTTATTAAGGCTTTTGATGTGATACATATTAATCGAAAAGTATGTGTTAACTATAAGTTCACCGATATTCTAATCGCTTTGCTTATAAGGTTTGTTATTGGTGGAAATTATTATTTCGATACAATCATTTATGACAAAATATACGCTTCTGTATATCGGTACGTTTTTTGTTCGTACTTTTGTATTCATAAACAGGCGATATAAACCGCCAACAATATTATTAAATAATCTAATTAACGAATTATGTTTAGGATAGGCTTATTTCTACTTACGAACATTGCCATCATTTTGGTCGCATCCATCGTGTTAAGCATTTTGGGTGTTGGCAGTATGCTTGATGAAAGCGGGGGGTTAAACCTCGTTAATCTTCTCATTATCTGTTTTGTTTTTGGTATGATGGGATCTTTTATATCCCTATTGCTTTCAAAATCGATTGCAAAATGGACAACCGGCACAAAAATTATTGATTCACCCCGTAACAATACCGAGCGCTGGCTTATGGATGAAGTCCGCGATATGTCTATGCGTGCAGGTATTGATATGCCTGAAGTTGGAATTTTCCCCATGCAACAGGCAAATGCATTTGCTACCGGATGGAACCGCAATAAAGCTTTGGTTGCAATAAGCGAAGGAATGTTACAACGATATGACAAAGATGAAATCCGTGCGGTTATGGGTCATGAAATTGGCCACGTAGCCAATGGAGATATGATTACACTTGCATTAATTCAAGGCGTGTTAAACACATTTGTAATGTTTTTTGCACGTATTATCGGGTTTGTTGTTGACCGAGTTATTTTGAAAAACGACAGAGGATTTGGAATTGGTTACTACGTGGTTACCATAGTTGCTCAAATCGTTTTAGCTATTTTAGCATCAATGATTGTAATGTGGTTCTCCAGAAAGCGAGAGTTCCGCGCTGATATAGCAGGAGCACAACTTGGTAGCAAACAAGGGATGATTAATGCACTGGCAAGGCTACAGAGAGAATCCGGTGTACCGGATCAGATGCCTGAATCTATGCAAGCGTTTGGTATTAACTCAGGAAAGCGTTCAGGTTTAAAGTCCTTGTTTATGAGTCACCCGCCACTTGATGTAAGAATCAAAGCACTTCAAGAGGCTACTATTTAAAGAGAGATAAACCTCATTTTTAAGGCGAATTCGTTAACGGATTCGCCTTTTTTTGTAATAAAAAAAGCTCACAGCCTATGCGGACTGTGAGCTTTCGGGAACCTTAACAATCAGTCGGGATGACAGGATTTGAACCTGCGACCTCTCGCCCCCCAGGCGAACGCTCTACCGGGCTGAGCCACATCCCGAAAAATTGACTAAGTAATATACCAAATTAAACGCTAAAGTGCTTCGCAATTTCCCGGGGGTGGTTTTTTTGACTCTCACCAATACACTAAAATTACCCGGGTTTTACATTTTAGTTGGTAATTGTACTTAATTAACCCGTGACCCTCTGCGTCTGCCTCACTTCAGGGAGGGAAATCTGCTTAATCCCGGTAAACCGGGACAAGTTCCGCGGTTAATAAAGACTTACTTATTGAGCAAGAGTTTGTTAACCACAACGTACACTACGAATGCACCAAGAACACAGTGGAAGCTACTATTCATTATAAATCCGTGATCGCTGTACATTCTTAGTAATTTTAGTGGTTTTTAATACTCGCCAACATGCCCCGGTTTTCCGGCGGGACGCCAAGTCGGGAAGATTATTCGTCTTCCATATTAGTTGATAATTAAACCTAATTAATCTGTGTTTCTCTGCGTTAATCTGCTTAATCAGCGGTTAATAAGGGCGTACCCATTAAAGCAAGTTTTTATTAACCACAACGTACACTACGAATGCACCAAGAACACAACGACTGTTACTATTCATTATAACTTTGTGATTTTTTTTGTTTCTCGCAGAGACGCAAGTTCGCTAAAGTTTTCCGACTTACACTTTTTGTTGAGGATTAAAACTCATAAATCTGTGGCACTCTGTGAAAATCTGTGTAATCTGCGGTAAACCGGGAAAAGTTCCACGGTAAAAAAGAACTACCCATTAAGAAAAGACTTGCTAACCAAAACGCACACAACGAGTGCACTAAGAGCACAACGTCTTTAAACTGAAAACGGATTTACTCAAAACTCATAACTTAAACGACTCCGCGGTAAACCGGGACAAGTTCAGCGGTTAATTGATACAGCAGTTATGAGATAAATATTTACTTAATTATATAATACATGGTCAGAGTGTGATACTAACTCGAGAAAATTTTTGAATGAAAAGTACATTCACCTGAAGCCTACAAACAAAAACCCACTACCAAATTCTTTATTCAGAATTTTTAAGCCATTATCCTATCTTAATCAAAAAGCATAAATCAACATTACACAACTATGAATAGACGGGATTTTATGAAAATAGCCGGAACCGGTGCTTTGGGCATAGGAATACCGGGTTCACTTGCGGCATCATCATCATTATATAAGCGGGAAGAACTCCTGAATTTGCAACAGCAGGGTTCTCTCGGAGGTTTTGGAATGGTTAGACAACGTGAAATTTACATGGCAGGCCTTGCCGGACAAACCCCGGCTTTTCCCGTTAATTTCGATGAGCTTGAACTTGCGGCCGCAAATGTGCTAACCGACGAAGCCCATGCCTACATTGCCGGAGGAGCCGGAGGCGGACAAAGCATTATTAACAACCGTCGTGCTTTTGACAATTATCACATCTTGCCGAGAATGCTTCGGAACGTTGGTGAGAGAAATATGCGAACACGTTTATTTGGTCTTGATTTAGCAGCGCCTATTATTTTGGCACCAATTGGTGTTCAATCCATAATACACAGCGAAGCCGAAACAGCTGTGGCAAGAGCGGCATCTTCACTAAACATTCCAATGGTTTGCAGTACAGTATCTTCCGACCCACTGGAACAAATAGCAGCTATAAAAGGAAATACGCCCAATTGGTTTCAATTGTATTGGCCGCGAAACAATGCGCTCGCTATAAGTTTAGTTCAACGCGCAGAACGAGCCGGATTTGGTGCCATAGTCATAACTCTTGATACCAACATGCTAGCCTGGAGAGAGAAAGATATCCAACTGGCGTATTTACCCTTTTTAAAAGGTGAGGGAATTATCAATTACTTGAATGATCCGGTTTTCAGAGCATTGTTTGGCGGGAATCCTGCTGATAATATGGAAGAAGCCATAGAATATTTCACTCAAATATTTTCTGAACCAAACTTGACATGGGATAGTCTTGAACAAATGCGCCGTTCAACGAATTTGCCTATTATTTTAAAAGGAATTCTTCATCCCGGTGATGCCCGTTTAGCCATTGAACATGGTGCATCGGGTATTATCGTTTCCAATCATGGTGGTCGTCAAATCGATGGGTCTGTTGGTGCATTGAACATGATTCCGGAAATTGTTAATGAAGTAGGACCCGAATTCCCCGTGCTCTTTGATAGCGGAATACGACGCGGTGCTGACGTATTTAAAGCGCTGGCTTTAGGCGCTAAAGCTGTTCTACTGGGTCGACCTTACGCTTACGGCCTTGCCATGAATGGACAGGAAGGAGTAAAGGATGTACTGCAAAACATAATAGCTGATTTCGATCTTACAATGGGTCTTGCAGGATGTCGTACTTTAAATGATATCACCCCGGAATTTGTTAGAAAAATTTGAATTAGAGTAGTTTGATATTCTTCTTTTATTGATATCAAGGTATAACAGTTTTTCAAAAAACAGGCATGCTTAAAAAGCTTCAAATAAGTAACAAAATTTGCCATCATGTCATCCCTGAAATGCATTCAGCGAAGCAAATACGTTATCCGGGATCTTCCTCTCAGAAATTGGGTGGAGGTAGTTTAGACTTCGTTGGGTTTTATACTACTCACGAATTTAACGGATCCTTGTTCTTAGTTCATGACTGGTAGATCCCGCATAAAATGATTGCTACGCTTATCATTTTTGCGGGATAACGGTTTTTTTATTTGTTGGTTTATTTATGGTGACTGTCTACCGTTTTATCAACAATATCCAAATGCCGTAGGCATGAACAAATATCATAACCCCGTATTTCACTGCGTGGGTATCGCTACGCTCGGGTCAATGCGGGGTACGAAAGCCTGCAACAAATACAGACCGTACTGACGACTTACGAAGTCTCAATACCTTCTGCTCCATCCCCCCAAATTGGCTGCGCCAATCCATACCCTCCCGGTAAACCGGAACAAGCTATTCAAAGGGCAGATATTTTCTTAATTTTTAGGTAACTAAGTCTTCAGAACTCAGACAACCTTCCCAACGCCAATCAGGCTCTTTACCTTTTCTGCTAGTGATTCTGCATCTAAGCCAACTTCTTTGTAGAGTTCATTCTGAGTCCCGTGTTCAACCAATCTGTCAGGTACACCCAGAATGTGAACAACCGACCGTTGAGGTTGTGTTATGGCAAATTCTGCAACAGCACTTCCAAATCCACCTTGCACAGTTCCGTCTTCTATAGTGATAATATGATCGTACTTTTTGAGTGCATCAGAAACAAGCTCGGTATCGAGTGGTTTGACAAATCTCATGTTGTATAATCCTATTTCAATGCCTTGTTCGGATAACATTTCCGCGGCTTTAATTCCAAACTTCCCGATTGTTCCATAACTCATTATGGCAATGGAATCTCCATTTCTGAGACATTCACCTTTACCAAGTTCCATCTCCTGGAATTCTTTGCGGATTGGCATACCCGTAGCAGCTCCTCTAGGATAACGGATAGCAAAAGAACGGTCGGTATAGCACGTAGCTGTGTACATCATATCGCGCAGTTCTTGCTCATTCAATGGCGCGGCAACAACCATGTTTGGAATACACCTTGTATAGGCGATATCATAAAGCCCATGATGTGTAGGTCCATCTGCACCAACTAAACCGGCTCTGTCCATACAGAAAACAACATTCAATTTTTGAATAGCAACATCATGCACGAGTTGGTCATATCCTCGCTGAAGAAATGAGGAATAAATAGCTGCAAAAGGTATTTTACCTTCGGTTGCCATCCCTGCGGCAAAAGTAACGGCATGCTGCTCGGCTATGCCCACATCAAAAGCACGATCGGGCATTTCATTCATCATCTTTAGCAGACCGGTACCACTTGGCATAGCCGGCGTAATACCCACAACCCGATCATCATCTTTAGCTAACTCAATAATGGCATCAGCAAAAATATCCTGATATTTAGGTACGGATGGTTTGGTTGATTTAACAGCCAACGAAGCCCCGGTAATTTTATCAAACGGACTACCCGATGCATGCCATTTTACCTGATCTTTTTCTGCCGGAGCAAATCCCTTACCTTTAACCGTAACGATATGCAGAAGTTTTGGTCCCGGAATTTTCTTTAAATCATTCAGGTGCTTTACCAAGCCGTTTACATTGTGTCCATCCACCGGACCATAATACTTGAAACCAAGTGCACGAAACAGACCACCGGGAGTGAGAGCAGATGTGAGGGCTGCCTCCATTTTGGAAGCAATTTTTCGCATTTTATCGCCGGCTGACTTAAAATGACCCAATGCATCGTACACATCATCCCGAATTTTATTGAACGTTCTGGATGTGGTAATATCAGCCAGATATTCTTTGAGGGCACCAACATTTGGATCGATTGACATGCAGTTATCATTCAAGATTACCAGCATGTCGTTATTCATGGCACCGGCATTATTTAATCCCTCGAAAGCAAGTCCGGCTGTCATGGCACCATCACCAATTACAGCAACCACCTGATTATCCAAATCGTCTAAGTCTCTACTAACAGCCATTCCCAATGCGGCCGAGATAGAAGTGGAGGAGTGCCCAACGCCAAACGTATCATAAGGGCTTTCGGATCGCTTGGGAAAGCCCGATAAGCCGTTGTATTTACGATTGGTATAGAAATTATCGCGCCTGCCTGTAAGTATTTTATGTCCGTATGCCTGATGGCCTACATCCCAAACGATTCGGTCTTCAGGTGTATTAAGTGCATAGTGCATGGCTACCGTGAGTTCAACAACGCCAAGACTTGCACCAAAATGACCTCCATGGACAGATACAACATCAATTATGTAATCACGTAACTCAAAACAAACATCCCGAAGTTGATCGGGTGAAAGCTTTTTTAAATCGTGGGGGGAGTTGATGTTAGAAAGTAGAGGACCTGCTTTTATTTGAGGAATGTGCATCAGGTAGGTGATTCATTTTGGTTTACTTTTTCAATCCTTAGTTCGGCATCTTCAAGAATTTTAGTGCACAAACGAGATAATTTAACACCTTCTTCAAACTGTTTAACTGAGTCTTCGAGGGTAATATCCGGGTTTTCCAGATTTTTTACGATAGATTCCAACCTTGCCAATGCTTGTTCAAAATCTATTTTTTCTTTTTTGTCTTTCATGAAAAATTCAGGTAATGAAGTTTCAGTTTGTAAAAAGGATGTAAGAAAGCCAAACCCTGTATAAATTTACTTCGTTCAAAAAGCGATTAAAAACGAAGTTGCACACCAAATGCCCATGTTCCATATTCTGATGGCATAAAATCAGCTGAGGTTATTCCTCTGTATCTATATTCTACATAAGGACGTAAAACGGGAATTAAACTGAAACCGGCTCCAACAACTCCATAGTAGTACAAACCGGAATCTGATCCCTCATTCAGATCAATTAAATCCGCAACAATGGTTTCTCTATCAAAAAACTCAAATCCTATCCCTGCACCTGCATAAGGAGCAAGAAACCCAACATTAAATCCCAGAATAGCACCAAGACCAACATCATAACTTTGATCTTTTACTTCAATCTCAGCACCCCCAGATTTAAATGTATACTCTTCTGTATAATAGCTTCCATGAAATCTCAAATTTAAGCTTACAACTGGTAATGGAAGTAAATCAAATTGGTAATGAACACCTATACCCGAGGTAGGCTCTTGCGACCGCATTTCGTAGGCAACACCAATTGCACGTTGTGCTTCTGCCTGTTGAACCATAAAAGTTAGAGCGGCAAATAGAGTAATGAAAAATACGTTCAGCTTCATAATTATAGAAATTAGTTTAAATGATCATTAGAGTTAAAATAGTGAATCTAATCCTTACTGCAACCCTTTACTTTCCAAAAATTTGTAGAGGTGTTTACGACCGGGTTTAATATTCACTCTTGCTTTCATTTTCATTAGCATTTGATATAACCCTAAATGAGCACGGGTAACATAAATGAAATGCCTGCTCCCTCTTGGTTCCCGGAATTCCGTTGCTTCTTTAGCAAGATGATTGAATGTTGCTATAAAATCAGGATTACCAAAATCAAATGTATCAAATTTATAAGGCTCAATAAATGTGTTGCCTAAACGACCGGAATATTCATAAAAGGTTTTATCAATCGAATTCCAGGATGATTCATCTTCCATAATTTCCAGATCTATATACAGCTTTTTGATGAGCTCTTCATCTTTCTGCTGATGCGCCACAAATAGCCTCAGGTAGTTCAAAAAGAAATCTTTCGGACAAACCTTCACACATCCAAAATCGATAACACCCAATGTTCCATTTTCCATAAAAAGATAATTACCGGGATGAGAATCTGCATGAACGGTGTAGCTGTCGTTAATTTGAAGATGGAAAAAATCCCACATTCGTTGCCCATACCTGTCAATTTCTTCTTGTGATGGATTATTTTTCAAAAACTCATTCTGATGTATTCCATCTAACCATGTCATACTCAATACCGACGAGGTACTGTATTCTTCAATGTATTCCGGTGTTACAATTTCCCCGTTTGAGTATAAGCAATTAAATTCCTGAATACGTTTTCCTTCTGCTCTATAGTCGGTTTCTTCTAAAAGTTTGGATTTAACTTCATCAAAATAATCATCGGTTTTATCGCTTTGTACCATACGATTAAACACCAATCTGGCAACACTTAAGTCAGACTCTATCGTCTTGCGAACATTCGGATATTGTACTTTTATGGCAATAGTTCTACCATCGTGGGTTACAGCTTTGTGTACTTGCCCCAAAGATGCTGCAGCGGTTGCATCGGGTTCGAATGATTTGAATAGGGTTTCGGGATATTCACCCAATTGCTGTTTTATGATATTCCTCACCAAAACGCGATTAATTGGCGGTACCGCATACTGCGCCTGCGTCATTACGTTGGCAAACTCTTCCGGCAAAATGGCATTGTCTAAACTTAATCCCTGAGCCAACTTGAGTGCAGTTCCTCTTAGCTTACTAAATTCTTTAAAAAGCTCATGGGCATTGGTATTATTTAATTCGCGTCTGTCCTCGGGTGATGACTTTTTTCCCATTGCTTTCTGCAAATGAAA
>PXCK01000051.1 GCA_003566635.1 Balneolia bacterium
TAGAACTTACACCATCTGCTGTTTGGGGTGATGACTTAATCATAACCGCCCACAGAGTTGATGCATCCAGCCCGGTTACGTTTACCGATATAACAAGAGAAGAAATTGAAGAGCGTAATCTGGGGCAGGATTTGCCCATGTTGCTTGAAATGGCACCATCTGTGATAGCAACTTCTGATGCCGGTGCCGGTATCGGGTACACAGGCTTGAGAATTCGTGGGGTTGATGCAACCCGCATTAACGTAACCGTGAATGGAATACCCCTCAACGATTCGGAAAGTCATGGTGTGTTTTGGGTAAATATGCCTGATTTTGCATCATCTGTAGAGAACCTGCAAATACAGCGCGGAGTGGGAACATCCACTAACGGACAGGCCGCTTTCGGAGCTAGTGTGAATATTCAAACCGGCGCTTTGCGGGCTGAACCTTATGCAACAATTGGTAATACCATTGGCTCCTATAATACCCGTAAGCACAACATTATGGCCGGTACTGGATTGTTGAACAACAACTGGACCGTAGATGCCCGTCTATCTATGGTGAAGAGTGATGGTTATATAGACCGGGCTTTTTCTGATCTATCCTCCTATGCGCTTACTGCCAGCCGATATGGCGACCGTAGCTTTTTGCGATTTAACGTGATAAGCGGTCGTGAGCAAACCTATCAGGCATGGAACGGTGTACCCGAAGAAATGCTATCAGAAAATCGCAGGTTCAACGAGTTCACTTACGATAATCAAACCGATAACTATCGTCAAGATCATTACCAGTTGCATTATTCCTATCAGCTTACTGATCTTTGGTCTGCTACGGCTTCATTGCATTATACGTATGGCAGAGGCTATTTCGAAGAATTCAGACCCAACGACCGCTTAAGCAGTTATGGAATTGATCCTATTGATCTTGGCGGAGGTCTTGATCCGATTACAAGAACCGATATAATTCGCAGAAGATGGCTTGATAACCACTTTTATGGTGCTGTTTTTTCAACCGAATACAGAACAAGCAATTTCAGATGGATAGCCGGTGGTGGTTACAATGAATACGATGGCGACCATTTCGGTGAAATTATTTGGGCACGTTTTGCCGGTGATACCGACATTCGCGAGCGCTATTATGATAACAACGGTTTTAAAACAGATGGCAACCTATACACAAAAGCGTATTACAGCCCAACCGAGCGATTAACTCTTTTTGGTGATTTGCAAGTAAGGCGCATCTACTATCGATTCCTGGGTTTTGATCGTGATTTGAACAATGTTACCCAGGATGATGAACTCTTCTTTTTCAATCCAAAGTTTGGTGGAGTGTATCGCCTTGACGATAATCACAGGCTTTATGCATCTTTTGGAATTGCCGGAAAAGAGCCAACCCGACGAGAATATACCCGTTCAACTCCCGATACACGTCCCAACAAAGAAACCTTATACAATGTTGAAGTGGGCTACCGGGGTGATTTCAGTACGGGATATGCGGGAATCAATTTCTATTATATGTATTATGATGATCAGTTGATTTTGACGGGTGAAATTAATGATGTTGGGCAGGCAATTCGTACCAACGTACCCGAAAGCTTCAGAAGAGGTGTAGAGCTTGAAGCCGGATATCGATTGACGAACTGGCTGCAGTGGAGTGGAAATGCAACGTTCAGTGAAAATAAAATTAGATCATTTACTGAGTTTTTGGATGATTTTGATGCCGGAGGGCAACAATCAACTGAATTCAAAAATACAGATATTGCTTTTTCACCCGGTGTAATTGCTGCAAATCAATTCAGATTCTTATATGGTAGTTTCACCGCTGATGTAATGAGCCGTTATGTATCAAGGCAGTATTTGGATAATACATCAACAAGAGAACGATCCATTGATCCGTATTTTGTTACAGATTTGCAGTTTTCTTACCGCTTTGATCGGGTTATACCATACATCCGTTCGGCACGGTTAAGCTTACAGGTTAACAATGTATTCAATGAACTTTACGAATCGAACGGGTACACATTTGGATTCATATCCGGTGGTGAAACCCAGCGATTCAACTACTACTACCCCCAAGCCGAAAGAAATGTGTTGCTGAATTTAACACTGGACTTTTAAGACTGTAGTAGATTGTTCAAATCAGATTTGCCTAATCCTTGGAGGTCTCAAAGACCTCCAAGGATTTAACGTAATTAATTCAATTGGTTGCACAAGTGGTCACAGAGCAATTATACTGTTAACAGACTGTATAATACTGTAAAGGGTGCAATAATATTGCTAACCAAAACCTATACAGCCTGGGGTTCGGGGGTTGCTTCCAACTTATCAACGATGGAGCTAAGTTCAGCCAAAGCATCTTTCAGACGTTTACCGGTTTTGTAGCCATTTCCATTTGTTGGGGGCGTGTAGAGTGTGCGTTCTTTATTAGAAAGAAATTCTTCACTGAATGATAAGCCGTGTTTTTTCAGAACCACGCCAATTTCGTCTCTACGGGCAAGTATATTTCTTCTCATGCTTTGGTAGGCGAACTCGCACACTTCCCTTCGGCTGGAAAAACTAAAGATATTGGAAAAAAACATTCGGTAATCGCTCGGTAGTGGTTCAAAAACCAATAAATCCTTGCCGGTATAAGCATATTTATATCGATCAATTCCAAGAGTCATGCGGGAGTGAATCATGGTTCGGAATGTTTGGGATAGCACTCCGGGTAATCCTTCTCCTAGTAAAACCTGCTCTAATTGGTCTTCTTCATTTTCAATAGCTTCGAATGGCACAATCGGGTTGATACAGAAAACAAGGTCGGCTTGCTCGTCTAAAGCAACACTGGCATGAACGGTTTTTTGAGCAACGCCATCAATATAAAATCTCTTATTTATTTCAACCGGTTTGTAAACCACCGGTAATGCCGTGCTTGCTTGCACTGCTACAGAAATGGGGACATCTTGATACCCTTCCCCGCCAAAAACCACACTTTTACTGGAATTCAAATCGGTTGCTACGATTCTTAGTTTTGATTTCAATTCTTTGAAATCGTTGGTTCCGCCTACTTTTTCAAAGTTTTTTTCCAGATAATCACGCAGTGGAGAATTGTCAAATAGACCGACAGGTAAAAGTTCTGTAAATCGGGATATGGTTCCACCAAAACTATTATCGCCAGGACGCGAAATGTAATTCCATGCCAAAGATGATACTAATCCCGGGAAGCGAAGCACTTTTTTTAAATATTCACCATAAGCCGGGGTAAAAAAAGTTGACGGAGAAATAGGGTGTACATCCGACTTATGCGAAAGAATTGCAAGGCTCATTTGTCGGGCCGAAATTCCATTTGCCAGACAGGATGTAACCAATGCACCGGCACTAACGCCTACATACACATGTAAATCACAAAAGTCTACTCCTTCAATGGCATCTTCAATAGCGCATAGTGCACCAATTTCATACACAGCTCCCTCAATGCCACCGCCGGCACATGCTAATCCAAGTTTCAAAGTGTTTTTTCTCTTCATTAAAAGCGCTTTTCTAAAAATATAAATGATATATCCGCAACATAATAGTGAATTGTCTCATTCCGTTAAAAATATTTTTAATTGTTTTAACCTCTATTATCAATGATTCTTTCATACCCTTGGGAACCAATTAACTAACATTCTGTATTATACTTATAAGA
>PXCK01000111.1 GCA_003566635.1 Balneolia bacterium
TGATATAACCAGAAAGTGTATTCAGTTCCCGGGTCAAGATCGCCTAGTCTGAAGCCGAATGGATTTTCGCCATCACCATCACCCGGAGGGCTTCCGAATTCGTATTCGATAGCATCCTGAGGATTAGAAGGCGCATCATCACTTCTAGAATAGAACAAACGGTAAACAATATTTTCATTATCTAGTACATCGTTTGGTCCGACTGATAGGAAAACTTCACCAGGGTTAACAGGTTCTTCACCTACCATGTCAGAAGCGACAAACCCAACTGGCATGGCGGGAGGGGTATCTTCATCTTCAGCGCTACTAAAAAAGATATTATCTAAGAACAAAGTAGATTCGCCATTTCCACCTTCGAATTTCATTTGGAAAACTTCAGATATATCTACATTATCAAAGAATGATAATGGTATTTCGTAGGTTACCCACTGACCCGGTGTAATATCAAGAGCGAATAACTTTTCTTGAGGTCCGGGGCTAATGATGGTGAAATTAACAGCATTTGCATTTGCAGTCCACATATCGAAACGAATTGAATTCATTTCAGAAGCATCTATTGCAGGAGCAAACTCTGTTCCTTGGTAATTGAAGTTATCATACTTTATAGTATTGCTTCCATCGATTTCAATAAATGAAACAACAGTAGATTGACCCCACTGCGGATTGAAGTTTGTTCCGTCTATATCAGTGTATGCATCACTATATATAGAAATTACATTTTCAGCATCAACCGTTGGGGTTGGGGCAGCTGTTTCAGGTTCTTCGGCTTGGTCACCTTCGCCGGCTGAGACTTCTGTAGCAGAAGAGTTGCCTTCTGAAAATTGCTCGCTATCTGTATTAAATTGATACAGCCAGAATGTATATTCCGTACCAGGTTCCAAGCCACCTAAAACGAAACCAAATGCCGCATTTCCTCCACCATCACCATCTGTGCTGCCAAATGTATATTCTGTAGCAGTTTTAGGGTCTTCAGGTGCATTTGCAGTTTGTGAATAAAATAGGCGATAAATTATATCTTCTTGTTCTGTATTGTTCGGGCCTACAGCTAAGAACATTTCACCGGGCTCTAATGGATTGCCGCCAAGAACATTTTCTGCAACTAATCCAACAGGTGTTGGAGGTGCAGGTAATGTGCCCGGTTCACCACCGGATACAGCTTCACCGATTGCAGGCTCAGAAAATAGATCTTCATCGGAATCGTAATGATATAGCCAAAATGTGTAACTGGTACCGGGTTCTAACCCACCAATTGTAACACCAAATGGTCCTGTTCCACCACCATCTCCGGGTACTGAACCAAAAGCATATTCAGTTGCAGTGGTTGGGTCAGCCGGTGCATCATCTGTTTCAGCATAAAATAATCGATATTGTAACCCACCAAAAGGAGGCCCTGCTGCAACAAATAATTCGCCAAACCCTACAGGGTTCTCACCAATCATATCAGAGACAGTTAAACCAGCTGGTGTGGGTGGGAGTTCAGGTTCATCACCACCGCCTGCAATTGCATTTGCAACAGCCGGCTGTGAGTAAATATCGTTAACAGTATCATATTGATACAGCCAGAAACGATAACTTGTGCCATCTTCAAGATCCCCTAGAACAAATCCAAATGCCGCATTTCCTCCACCATCACCGTCTGTACTACCGAAGGTGTACTCTGTGGCATCAAGTGGGTTTGATGGTGCTGACGCAGTTTGAGAATAAAACAAACGATATTCAAGGTCATCGTTCTCAGCAACATCATTAGCACCAGCGGATAGGAAAACTTCGCCCGGTCCAACCGGATTCTCACCTACCATAGTAGATGCAGCAAACCCTTGTGGTGTTGCAGGTGCGTCTCCATCGTCATCAGTACTAAAAAAGATATTATCTAAAAATAATGTTACTGTACCGTCACCACCATCAAACTTCATTTGAAAAATGTCGGCAATATTTACATTATCAAAGAATGCTAAAGGTATTTGATAGCTAACCCATTCGCCGGTTGTAATGTCAAGTCCAAATAGTTTTTCTTGAGGACCAGGACTAATTACAGTAAAGTTTACATTTGTAGCATCAGGTGTCCACATATCGAAATGGATAAAATCCATCCCTGAAGCGTCAATATTAGCGGCAAATTGTGTTCCCTGATAATTGAAATTAGCATATTTAAGTGTGTTACTGCCTTCTATTTCAACAAAGGAAACCTGTGTAGATTGTCCCCAGTTAGGATTAAAGTCTGTACCATCAACATCTGAGTAAGCATCACTAAAAATAGATATAACATTTTCAGCATCTACTGTTGGAGTTGGAGCTGCTGTTTCAGGTTCATTTCCACTACTATCTCCTGCAGTTGTTTCTGTTGCTGAGCTATTTCCTTCAGAAAATAATTCAGTTTCAGTATTGTACTGGTATAGCCAAAATGTATACTCTGTATCCGGTTCAAGACCACCCAGAGTAAATCCAAATGCATTATTGCCGCCGCCGTCGCCATCAATGCTTCCAAAAGTATATTCTACAGCGTCAATTGGATTTGTTGGTGCGGATGCAGTCTGTAAATAGAATAAACGATAAACAATATCTTCTTCATTAGAATTATTAGGTCCTACGGCTAGGAAAATTTCACCGGCTTCTAAAGGTGCACCGCCGAGTGTGTTCTCAGCAACTAAACCAATTGGTGTTGGAGGAGCCGGTATCGAACCTGGTTCACCACCAGAAGTAGCGGTTCCGCTAGCAGGTTCGGAGAATTCGTCGGTTGAAGCATTATAGTGATATAACCAAACGGTATACTCTGTTCCGGGTTCAAGGTCTCCAATTACAAAACCGAAAGGCGCAGTTCCTTCACCCGGTAAACCAACTTCAGTTGCAGTTGTGGGATCAGCTGGAGCATTATCAGTCATAGCATAAAACATACGATACTGAAAACCCGCTGCCGGAGGACCTGCTGAAACGAAAATTTGTCCAAACCCTACAGGATTATCACCAATCATATCCGAAACATTAAGTCCAACAGGTGGCGGTGGTGGTGCAGGGTCTTCGTCACTATCTTCACCGGAAACTACACTGGCAGAAGCCGCCCCGGGTGAAAATTCTGATGTGGCCTCATTATATTGATAAAGCCAGAAGGTATATTCAGTACCGGCTTCTAAACCTGTAATTATGAATCCAAAAGGGCTAACACCATCGCCATCACCTGCAGTAGTACCAAATGTGTATTCGTCGCCTTCGCTAATAGGGTTATCTACATTTTCAGCAGTTTGAGCGTAGAATAATCGGTATCTAATATCTCCACCAACATTATTTGGCCCCGCTGTTAAGAATGCTTCGCCTGCAGGCAGTGGGATTCCATTCAGTTCATTACTTGCTCCAAAACCCTCCGGAATAGGAGGAACGGTAGCATCATCTGCAATTGATTGAGAAGTATTCTCAATCGAGTCATTCATGTCGGTAGCTAAATCTAATGCCATACTCGATTGTGCTAGCACAAAAGATGACATCAAAAATAAAAACGACAACAGTATAGTCTTTTTCATATCTAGTTTTTTCTTTTTTAGTTAGTGGTACTAAACCAATTTCTTATACTTAGTTGAAAAACAATTTATAAGCTCTGTGGTACTTTCCCTTATTGATAATGTAACAGGTACTAAACTTGTATAACCGGAGTGGTTAGTTGAAGCGTTATCCTGTAATCTGTTTAGTATTAGTTCTATGGTTTTTTTACCTAGCATTTCATAGGGTGTATTTACAGATGTAATACTTGGTGTATAAATGTCGCAAGTTGGAAGGTTATCGAAACCCGCAACTGCTACATCTTCCGGTATAGAAAGACCATCTCTAATGGCTGCATGTAAGAAACCAATTGTTGTACCATCATTACTACAGAAAATAGCATCGGGTTTAACCACTGCTTTCTTGTAGTGTAGATAAGCTACTTTACCTTTTTCAAGTGAATAATCTCCTGAAAAGTCCCAAACTAATTTCATATCGTCTGAAGCGCGGACATAATCTTGAAAACCATTTTTTCGAAGCATCGCTTCAGATTTATTTGTAGGTCCTTCGATTATACCCACATTTTTAAAGGACATATCTTCAAAGTGTTTTGCGACTAGAAAGCCACCTCTATAATTATCGAAAGTAATTGTATCCATTACAGGGTTGGCAATTGGAGCAATGGAAACAACCGGGAACTCGGGTGGTATTTTCTTCAAAATTGCAAGATAGTCATCAGCACGATAGTCGGGCAGGAATATAATTGCCGCATCGTAATAAGAAGGATTGATTTCAACTGCTACGTCTTCCGGTGTGTCAGAATGGTGGCTTACACTTATTAAGCTAATCCTTGCTTTTGTATTTTTTGCCGATTTGTCAAAACCTTCAAACAAAGAAGCAAAGAATTCACCAGTATAATGTCGTGTAACAAGGGCGATTTTTATAGTTTTTTTTAGTTCAATAGGTGTTTGGATAGTAGAGATCGGATAATTAAGGCGCTGTGCGCTTTCGAAAATTCTAATTTCTTTCTCTTTACTTATTTTACCTGTTCTTGTAAGTGCTCTTGAAACCGTAGAGATAGATAAGCCTGAATCTTCTGCTATGTCTTTTAAAGTGACTTTTTTAATCATGAGTATTTTTTTTAGTAAAAATTGATAATTAAGCTGAGTATAAGTTAATACTGCAAACAAATCACAGTTGATAGTTTTTTTAGTTCAAAAGCAATTTATGGATAAATAAGCAATTCATGAAAATTTTTTGCACTAAATTTTTCCTGACTAAATAAAAAAACAAATAAAGTGTAAGAGTGTAATCTGTTGATCTATTATTACGCATATTGAAGTTGAATATTAGAAAATAGTAGAAAAAAGCGGTTTTTCAAAATATGGAATTCATTTTAGCTGTTAGGCTTGTGTAAGAAGTTAATTGGTGGGCTTCGGTCAATAATTGGCATATTTCATGAATAAAAATTTCTTTATTGTGAAAAAAGTTTGCAACTTTAAAAAGTTAAATTTAAATTGAAAGCGATTCCAGAATTATCAATGAATAAATATTTAAAATGATGAACTTTATACAAAACTTGGTACAGAAGGGGCTTGCATTAGCAGCACTTACTGTTTTACTATTTGGATTTAATAGTGCTGTTATTGCTCAAAATGGTGATAACTTAATATTAAATGGAGATTTTGCTACTGGTGATTTAACCGATTGGACAACATTCTTTGCAGATGGATTGAGTGCTGATATCGAAGTAGAAGACGGTGAAGTGTCCTTTACTAACATTGTTGGCGCAGGCGGAGAGGTATGGCATATTCAGTTAAACCAGGAATTGAGTGCTGATCAAATTGCATCACTTGAAGTTGGAACTACTTACAAGATATCATTTGAGGCTAGAACGAATGTTGATGGTCGTCAGCTCAGAGTATATTTTGGTGAAGACGGTGGTGGTTTTGCTGCTTTAGGGACAGCAGATTTCGAATTAACCACAAGCATGGAGAGTTACAGTACTAATGTAACCGTGTCTACTACATTTGAAAATATGAAGCTTGGATTTGAAATGGGTTTAAGCAATGATGATGTGGTGATTAGCAATGTTGAAATGGTTCCCACAGAAGATGATAATGGTGGTGGAGGAGAGGTTAATCTCCCCGTTACATTCAATGACCCGGACGTAGATTATAATCTTGTTGATTTTGGTGGTGCGATATCAGAGATTGTTGAAGATCCAACGGATGCATCCAATAATGTTGCAAGAACGGTCAAGCCGGCCGGAGCTGAAGAATGGGCAGGTACAACAGTAAATGGTCCAAACGGTTTTGCTACTCCAATTCCTTTCACTCCCGGTGAAACAACTATGTCTGTACGTGTATGGTCTCCAATAGCTGATATACCGGTTAGGTTGAAGGTGGAAGACTCTAACGATGCTACTATTTCAGTAGAAACTGAAGCTATTGTTACTGAATCTGAAACTTGGGTGACTTTAGTATTTGACTTTACAAATCAAGCCGGAGGAACAGCCCCGATTAATTTTGATAACAATTATAATATGGCTTCAATTTTTTTCAATTTTGGTACCACGGGTGATGCCGCCGGTGAACTTACATTCTTTTGGGATGATATGGCATTCGGCGGTGAAGGCGGTGATACACCTCCACCTATGCCAGTTGGATTTGAAGTTTCTAACATGATAGGTGAAAACCCTGTCGGTCCCGGAGAGATCTTCTTGGCTGCAGGGCCAAATAATGTTGGTGGTAATGTTGTTTACAGATTGTTTTATTCATTAACATCAGATGCTCCAGAAGACCCAACAACTGCAACTGAATATGCTTTTGGTTCAACAGCAGGTGATGGTGATGGTATAGATGCATTTGGATTCACTATCGGTGGTTTAGAAGAAAATGAAGAGTATACATTTTGGTTGTATCAATACAATTCAGAGACAGAACTATTCTCAGCACCTGCCTCGGGTAGTGCATTCGCCGGTGGTGACGTTACTGACGGACCTCCTCCTACTCCAGTAGGGTTCGAAGTTAGCAATATGATTGGTGAAGAACCTGTAGGAGAGGGTGAACTTTTCTTAGCCGCAGGCCCAAACAATGTTGAAATTGACGGCATTGAATATAGAATGTTTTATTCAAAAACAGATGAAGCTCCGGAAGATCCAAAAACAGCAACTGAATACGTGTTTGGTTCGATAGATGGCGATAGTGATGGAGTCTTTGCATTCGGTTTTGTGTTAGGCGGATTAGAACCAAATGAGGAATACACATTCTGGTTATATCAGTATAACACGAATTTAGAATTATTCTCTGAAAATCCTGCCGTTGGTTCTGCAGCCGCAGGTGGTACAGGAACAAATATTGATGATGAAACCGACGTTCCAAATTCTTATGAATTAAGCCAAAATTACCCGAACCCTTTCAACCCTACTACGCAAATACAGTTTACTTTACCGGAAAGCGGACAAGTAACTGTGCAAGTGTTTAACATGGTTGGGCAACAAGTAGCAACATTAGTTGATGGTGTTATGAGTGCAGGTTCCCATACCGTTAGTTTCGACGGTTCAAATCTTTCAAGTGGCGTATATCTATACAGATTACAAGCTGCAAATGTAGTGTTAACCAGAAAAATGATGCTGGTTAAATAACAGATACTTATTGCACTTCTACCAATTATGGTAGAAGTGCTTTTTTGTATAACCACATATGTGACCAAAGTAAGTAAAGCACGTTTGATTCTGTTTTTAAGCACTCTATGGTCATACCAAAACTTCAAACTATTAATTAGGTAACTATGAAAAAAATAAGAAGGTTTACAGCTCTTTTTATTTTCTTGCTAATGAGTACCACCCTAGTTGCACACGCACAACAAGGTACTGTAGTTGATTTGCAGGAAAGTGAAGATGGATGGAGAATGATTGTGGATGGGGAACCACTCATGATTAATGGTATGAACTGGGATTATTTCCCAATTGGTACTAACTATACCTACGATTTTTGGGGACAATCCCCTCGATTTATTCAGCAGGCACTAGATTATGAAATGGGTTTGCTCCAAAATATGGGCGTAAACGCAATAAGAGTTTACACCGGTATTACCAGAGAATGGATAGAATATATCTACGACAATTTTGGCATTTATACAATGCTGAACCATTCCTTCGGTAGGTATGGAGTAGATATAGATGGTGTCTGGATGGCTAATACAGAATATTCAGATCCGAGAGTTGAAGAATTGCTTCTTCGTGAAGTGACTGAAATGGTTCAAGAGTTCCAGGGCACTAGAGGTTTATTACTTTATCTATTAGGTAACGAGAACAACTATGGTCTTTTCTGGGGTGGTGCAGAAACGGAAGATATTCCTATTCAAGACAGAGAGTCTACAATCCGTGCTGAAGCAATGTACAAATTGTTTAATGAAGCAGCTGTACAGATGAAACAGATAAGTGATAGTATTCCGGTTGCACTTTGTAATGGTGATTTATTGTTTATGGAGTTAATTGTTGAGCATGCTCCTGATATTGATATTTTTGGAACAAATGTTTACAGAGGTGAGACTTTTACCGATTTATACGATAGAGTAGCTGCGGAATATGGTAAACCTGTATTATTAACAGAGTTTGGCTCTGATGCTTTTAATGCTATTACCAATCAGGAAGACCAGCTAATGCAAGCACATTTCAAGCGTTTAAATTGGTTAGATATTTATGAGAATGCAGCAGGAATGGGCCGTGCTGGTAACTCTATTGGTGGTTTTACTTTCCAGTTTAGTGATGGCTGGTGGAAGCATGGTCAAACAACTGATCTTGATGTACACAATACCGAAGCCACATGGGCAAATGGTGGTTACTGGTGGGACTACGAAGAAGGTGAAAATAACATGAACGAAGAATGGTTCGGTATCAATGCTAAGGGACCAACCAACGCAGCCGGTTTTTACGAACTATTTCCAAGAGCGGCATATTATGTTATAAAAGATGCACATCAATTTGATGTTTATGCTGATGGTGTTACTATTGAAGATTTAAGAGAACATTTTGATAACATATCACTTACAGGTGCAATGCTAAGAGCAAGAGGTGACAGGGCTTCGCTTCAAGTTGACAGAATCAGCCCTATTACATTGAGTAGATTTACAGCTGACTTTAGTACATTTAGTACCGGTGGTGATAAAATTACAACTCCTAGTAGTGCAAATCCCGATGATAGAGTTTTCCCTAATCAGCAAGGGTTTGACCACATGCAATCTTTTATTATAGGAGTTGAAGCAAATCCTACTGCAAATGTTTCTGCTAATGTAGAAGTAAGTGTATTGGGTAATGTTGCTCAAAATCCTATTGATGAAATTTTTTATGAGAATAGAGGACGTCCTGTAAGAGTTAGCGGTCCCGATGGTGATGTAACCCTGGAAGATGTTAACAGGGTTCAACTTTACAGTGCCGAGTATAATTGGAATCATCGCTGGTTCGATTTGACTGGTTTTTACCGAACAGGTCGTTATCACTGGGCTTATGAGGGTGACTTTTTTAACTTATACCCGGAAGCAAACTACGGTCCAAATATCGATATTTACAACGGCGTGGCCCCATTTGGTTTTGAAGCTGAGTTCAGAAGAGAGCTAAGTGGATTAAAAATGGCTTTTGGTCCTGAATTATGGTGGGGTGCTAACCCGGCATTATTGCTTAAGTACACCAGAGATTTCGGTCATTATCGAGTAACAGGTATTTACCACGAAGATATTGACCGTCAGCGTGAAACTGTAAGTTCATTCGCTATTCCGCAACCACAAACAAGAAGAGTTGCTCTTCATGTTAACAGATCTTTTGGTAATTTTGAAGTTGATTTGGGTGGACTATGGGCTGGTGAGCCTTTAAACGGCCGTGAATTCCAGATCTATCGTGGACCGGAAGATGGAAGTGGTGACATTTTTGTTGACGAAATTAAGCCGGAAGACAACTGGGGTGGTAAATTGAAGTTAACCTATATGGGTGGCGGTTTTAATTGGTATGGTCAGACAGCCCTTATGGGTTTGGTTGCCAATGGTGGATTTGATCAAACCATTACGTTTACAGGTTGGAGACTAAAAGACAGTGGAAGTGGTAACCAATTCCATGTACTTTCAGGATTTACCTATCAATTAGGCGATTTCCAGATAGCTCCTAACTTTATGTATCAGCAACCACTTGAAGGTCCAATTCCATCAGGTGTGGAAGCTCCGGGTCGACCAAGAAATATTCTGGATGATCCGTTTGTAGTTCGTGGTAATCGTGAAACTGTAGCTGGTGAATTATTACTTACATACGATCCAACACCCGAAACATGGATGTATGCATGGGATTCCGACAGAATTGAAAATGCTGTTTTTGCAGCAAGTGTTGGTTTTGTTTACCGTCATCATCCAACAACACAAGATGCTGCTGTAGGTATATTGCCAGATGGTAGGTCTACATTCCCGTTTGATGGTGCACCACCTGCGCGTGATTTATGGGAAGTGCATGCCCGAGTTGTTTCAAAACCAAATAATCATTTTGGGATTATTGCAAATATATATGGTGGAGAAGCAGAATCAAATGGAAGTGACGATAGGTTACTAAATCGTTTTGGTACTGAATTAAGAATGGTTTACAGACATTTAAAACTCAATTCTTTTTTGAGAATTAACGATTGGGGACCATACGATTACCACCGTGATTTCAACCAAACCTATCCTTTACAGTTAATGGCTGATCTCTCTTACAACTTGAGCAGCCCGGATTGGCTAGGAATGCCACAAACACGTATTGGTGTACGCGGTACATATCGTACTTTAGACGAGTTTTCACCACGTTACGCACCAGCATTTACAACTGATGTAAGTGGAGAACTTGTTCCTGACCCAACAGCCCCGGGCTTTGGTAATGGTAATGAATGGGAATTCAGAACATACATTCAGATCAATCTTTAATGACAAAAATGGCAATTATTATGAATAAATTAGTCATAACAAATATAAAGCGTACACTATTTGCATGTTTGCTGTTAGTGTTTATTGCGACAGCCTGTGAGCGTTCAGTGGACGGGTTATCAGAACCTGAATTCCCGGCAAATCCTGAAGTCTTTATAGACGGCTTTAGCGCAGGTTTGGAATATTACCCATACGAAGAGTCCAGACAAGACGCATTTAGTGTAGACGGTAATACATTCTTTGGAACAACAGGAGCTTCAATGCGCTTCGATGTTCCAAATTTTGGCGACCCGGGTGGGGCTTTTGCCGGTGCAATCTTCAGAGATGACAATGGCGGTAGAAATCTTACAGGTTTCAACGCACTAACCTTTTATGCCAAGGCGAGCAGTGCTGCCACTGTAGGTGAAATTGGTTTTGGTCAAGATTTTGAAGGAAATACTTTTGAAGTATCTTTAACTGGTCTACGCCTTACCACAAATTGGAGACAGTATACCATACCTGTCCCCGACCCATCTGTCTTAACGCAACACAGAGGTCTCTTCTGGTATTCAGCAGGACCAAATGAAGCTGGAGATGGCTTCAGCATGTGGGTGGATGAATTGCAATATGAAAGTCTTGATGATTTGGCTCAACCACGTCCTGCTATTCAAGCTGGTAATGATGTAGAAGCGATAGCCTTTATTGGTTCAACTCTACAAATATCAGGAATGCAATACACAGCTAATTTACCGGATGGACAAGATGTAACAATAAATGCAGCACCTGCTTATTATGAATTTATCAGCGATAATCCTAGTGTTGCTACCGTAGATCAAATGGGACAGGTAACTGTTGTTGGTGAAGGAACTGCAGAAATTACTGCCAGTTTAGCGGGTGTTCCTGCAAGTGGTTCACTAACTGTTGAGTCACAAGGTGAGTTTATAATGCCACCTACACCAGACAGAGATCCATCAGATGTAATCTCAATCTTTAGTAATGCCTATGAGAATGTGCCGGTAGACTTCTATAATGGATTCTATGCACCATTCCAGACAACAACATCTAATGACTTTACGATTGATGGTCAAGACTTCCTGGGATATGAGAATTTCAACTTTGTTGGTATAGAGTTTAACCAAAATGTACCAACAATAGATGGAAGTGAAATGACTCACTTGTCTGTTGATATTTTCTTGCCGAATGAAGTGCCTCCGGGTTCCGCATTTAGAGCTGTAATTGTTAATGATCTTGGTGGTGACAACCAAAATAGTGCATCTGCATCTGTATTTGCAAATAGTGGAATGCCAAGATTAACGTCAGGTGAATGGATTACGCTAAATGTTGATATGAGAGGCATGTCAGATAGATCAAACCTTGGTCAAATTGTATTTGATTCCGATCAGGGTCCTGCATTACAAGGTGCAACAATTTATGTAACGAATATCTATCTCTATAGAGAATAAGTCATGAAATTGTTGATCACTGCAAAAACTATTTTCGTTAGTTTGTTACTAGTTGCTACATCCCTGTTATGGGGATGTAGCAATCCTAGTGATTCTGACGATGACGGAACGTTCACAAATCTAATCTTTGAAGATAATTTCGATGTTGACGGAAGCGTAAATCCTGATTTTTGGTCTTTTGACATAGGAACCGGTGTTGAACAGGGAATTCCCGGCTGGGGTAATCAAGAGCTTCAATACTACACCGATAGACCCGAGAATATAAAGGTGCAAGATGGCATGCTTCATATTATTGCGGACAGAGAGAATTTTAGTGGTTCTGAGTTTACCTCAGCTAAAATTCTTACAAGAGATAAATTTGAGACAACCTTTGGAAGATTTGAAGCTCGTATAAAACTGCCTTTTGGGCAAGGTATTTGGCCTGCATTTTGGTTATTAGGAGATGATTCTGATGGAACAGTTATCTGGCCTCAAATTGGTGAAATCGATATCATGGAATATAAGGGCCAAGAACCTAGAATCGTACACGGGAGTGTACATGGCCCGGGATACTCTGCCGGGCAAGCGGTAACTCGTACCTTTCAATTACCAAGTGGTAGATTCGATACAGACTTCCACATTTTCGCAATCGAGTGGAGCCCAGACCGAATTGATTATTTTGTAAACGACACTAGATATTTTACCATAACTCCGGATAATGTGCCCGGAGAATGGGTGTTTAACGACAACAAATTCTATATTATTTTAAACGTGGCTGTAGGTGGAACATTCGTAGGCTCTCCAACCAACAATACTCCGTTTCCACAAACTATGTTAGTGGATTATGTAAGAGTTTATGAGTGGTAATTCCGATCCATAACATTATTATTTAAGAACTTTATTTCATTTTATTTTGGCTCTAACAACGATAGAACTTCAAGACGAAATCTGGTTTAAAATTTCGGATAGCAATGCTATGCGTCCTTTCTTTATGAGCATAGTAAGTGATTCCAATCATTGGATGTTTATTTCCAGTAACGGAGGATTAACAGCAGGAAGAAAAAATAGCGAGTATGCTCTCTTTCCATACTATACCGATGATAAAATTACCGAATCGTATGAAATTACCGGCAGTAAAACACTAATTAGAATTAACGGAAAAAACGATTCCAAAATTTGGGAACCTTTTTCGGATCGTTTTACCGGTAAGTATAAAATTACACGAAACCTCTATAAGAACTATTACGGGAACAAGATTCTCTTTGAAGAGATTAATCACGATTTAGAATTAACATTTCGATATCAGTGGAATTCAAGCAACATTTATGGTTTCGTTCGTAAAGCTGAACTTATTAATCAGTCAGGTCATGAGTATGATCTAACAATGATTGATGGCATTCAGAATGTGCTTCCCTATGGAGTAGAACCTGATGTTCAGATAAAATCGAGTAACTTGGTCGATGCATATAAACGTAGCGAAATTTTGCAAGACGTTGGTCTCGGAATTTTTGCCCTTAGTGCTATTATTGTTGATAAAGCCGAGCCGAGTGAGGCCTTGAAAGCAAATATTGCGTGGTCTTTAGGATTTAAAAATCCGCAATATTTGGTTTCATCTTTACAGCTAAACAAATTTCGTAATGGTGGAGAAGTTGAGTCCGAAAACGACGTAAAAGGAGAGAAAGGCGCATATCTAGTTAAAGAGTCTTTTAAATTAGAAGCCCAAACAAGAAAAGAATGGTCAATAATTGCTAATGTTAACCAGAACCATTCAGATATAATCTCACTCAAAAAAAAGATACAGTCAAATAAACAACTACCACAGCAAATAGATGAAGACGTTACTAAAGGATCTGAAAAACTTTTAAAGTTGATTTCAGGGGCTGATGGTATACGTCATTCATCTGATTTGCTGAAGGATGCCCGTCATTTTTCAAATGTGCTTTTCAATATTATGCGGGGTGGTACATTCGACTTGAATTACCAAATTGAAAAGAAAGATTTTTCTGAATACTTGTTAAATGCCAATAAAAATGTTTTTAACAGAAATAAGCAGCTAATTGAAAAATTACCTGAGGTATTCGATAAATTCTATTTGGAAGATTTATTCGAGAAGGTTGATGACGCGGATTTATATCGACTATTTAAGGAATATTTACCTTTAAAGTTTAGCCGAAGACATGGAGACCCAAGCAGGCCATGGAATCAGTTTTCAATAAATACGCATAGTGAAAAAGATGGATCCAAAATATTAGATTACGAAGGAAACTGGAGAGATTTATTCCAAAATTGGGAGGCTTTAGCACATTCATATCCGGGTTTTATTGAAGGTATGATATTCAAGTTTCTAAATACATCTACTTTCGATGGGTATAATCCATACCGTGTTACTAAAGGTGGGTTTGATTGGGAAACCATCGAACCTGATAACCCTTGGTCTTACATTGGGTACTGGGGAGATCATCAGATAATCTATTTGCTAAAGTTCCTTGAATTCTATCATTCACATAATCCTACTGCATTTAAATCACTTTTTGAAAAAGAATGTTTTGTATATGCAGACGTTCCTTATCGTATAAAATCCTACCAAGATATTGTCAGAGATTCAAAAAATACTATCGATTTCGACGAACATTCTGATGCTTCCATTAGAAAACATGTTGCTTCTCTTGGAGCAGATGGAGCTTTACTTACAGTAGGTGATGATGACATATATCGGGTTAATTTCTTGGAGAAGATGCTTGCTACTGTTCTTGCAAAAATGTCCAACTTCATTCCAGAAGGTGGAATTTGGATGAATACTCAGAGACCAGAGTGGAATGATGCAAATAATGCACTTGTAGGGAATGGCGTTTCTATGGTAACACTGTACTACCTTAGAAGATTTTTGAATTTTTTCCAGCCTATTTTTGATAATAATAAATCCGGTTCGGTTAAAATATCAGAAGAATTAAACCAATTCTTTATAGAGCTTGTGGATGTTCTTGAAAAGAATAAGAATCAAATCTCTAAAGGGTTTAATGATTCAGAAAGAAAAGAAATTACTGATGGTTTAGGTGAGGCCGGTAGTAAATTTCGAACTACTGTTTATGATAACGGTTTTACCGGTAAGAAAACTAAGGTTTCGTTTGAACAGTTAAAAAACTTTACTGATGTGTCATTAGCTTACCTGGAGCAATCAATAGATACCAATAAGCGAACAGATGATTTATATCATGCATATAACATTTTAAATATAAATGATAGTGGGTTTTCTATTTCATATCTGAGTGAAATGCTTGAAGGTCAGGTAGCTGTATTGAGTTCGGGGTATTTAAGCTCCAAAGATGCTGTTAGAGTCATGGATGCTCTTTCGAAAAGTGCATTGTATAGAAAAGACCAAAACAGCTACATGCTTTATCCAAATAAAGACCTTCCCAAGTTTCTTGAAAAGAATAATATTCCAGAAGCATCCATAAAAAAATCTGAGTTACTTCAAACCTTAATAAAAGATTACTATTTAGGTCTTGTTGTCAAGGATGTTGAAGGCGGTTATCATTTTAATGGGAATTTCCGAAACGCAGCCGATGTAAAAGAAGAATTAGAGTATCTATCCACAGCCAAATACAAAGACCTGGTCAAAAAAGATGGTGACTTGGTACTAAAAATATTTGAGGAAGTATTTAACCATAAAGCTTTTACCGGTAGATCAGGAACATTTTTCGGGTATGAAGGATTAGGTTCGATTTATTGGCATATGGTTTCAAAACTTTATCTTGCTGTTGAGGAGGTTGCTTTAAAAGCTATTGATGAAAATGCTGATGATAAAGTTCAAGAGAAGCTAAGCAAACATTTTTATGAGGTTGGTAAAGGGATAGGTATCCATAAAGACCCTAAACTATACGGGGCTTTCCCAACTGATGCTTATTCTCATACACCTTGGCATAGGGGGGCACAACAGCCGGGTATGACAGGGCAGGTAAAAGAGGATATACTGGTACATATTGGCGAAGCAGGTATTGAAGCAATAGATGGTAATATTAGTTTCAATCCTAGTCTGTTAAGAAAAGGTGAGTTTTTGAGTGAAAAATCAACTGTTAAATTTGTTGATGTTAATCAACAAATAACAGAGTTAGAAATACCTGAGCAGAGTATTATGTACTCATATTGTCAGGTACCGGTTATATATAAAATATCTGAAGCTGATAGTTTAAAAATAACATTCAGTAATAATTATACAACAACCATACAGGGACTTTTGGTTGATGAAAAAACAAGTTCCGAAATATTTAACAGAACCGGAAATGTCAAATTAATTGAAGTTTTTTTAAGTCGTTCACATTTAAAGGAGTAACATCATGAAGTATTTCATCGGAATTACAATTTTAACTTTATCTGTATTTATGATAAATGCATGTTCTAGTAATGGGGAAGAACACGATTTTTCCTCAATAACCATAACTGCCGAAGAAATACTGGGTGACCCGTATTATCGTGCAATTTCTTTTGGGGCGTATCGCGAGAACACTCGTGATATTCAACCAACAATTCCACAACTAAAAGAAGACCTAAAAATTCTTCATGCTATGGGAATCAGAGTTTTACGCACATACAATGTACACTATGACGAAGCGGCAAATTTACTTCAAGCTATTCGTGAGATGCAACAAGAAGATCCTACATTTGAGATGTACGTTATGTTAGGAGCGTGGATTGATGCAAAGAATTCATGGACCGATGAGCCTGAGCGTATTAGAGATGTTGATGCACCAAGAAACGCTGAAGAAATTGCTCGTTCTGTTGAATTAACCCAACAATACCCTGATATAGTAAAGATTATAGCCGTAGGAAACGAAGCTATGGTTCACTGGGCTACAGAATATTATGTGGAACCTTCAATTATTTTGTATTGGGTAAACCATCTGCAAGACCTTAAAGCACAGGGCGAATTACCCGAAACCCTTTGGATAACATCGTCCGATAACTTTGCTTCTTGGGGCGGTGGTGGAGAAGAATACCACAATGAAGATTTGAATGAGCTCATTCGTGCAGTAGATTTTATTTCTATGCATACTTATCCAATGCACGACACACATTATAACCCTGAGTTTTGGGGTGTCCCGGAAGAAGAATATCATCTTTCTGATTTAGAAAAAATCCATGCTGCTATGGATCGTTCGCTCGACTATGCTGTAATGCAATTCAACAGTGTAGTAGATTACATGAGAAGTTTAGGAGTTGAAAAGCCGGTTCATATCGGTGAAACTGGTTGGGCAAGTATTTCTAATGAATATTATGGAGAAGGTGGTGCCAATGCAATTGACGAGTATAAAAAAGGTTTATATCATCAGTCAATTAGAGAGTGGTCAGATGAAAACAATATTTCAGTTTTCTATTTTGAGGCATTCGATGAACCATGGAAAGATGCAATGAATCCTCTTGGTTCTGAAAATCATTTTGGTTTAATCAATCTGGAAGCACAAGCTAAATTTCCTATATGGGATTTAGTTGATGAGGGTATATTTGAAGGCTTAACCAGAGATGGCATGCCAATCACCAAAACATATGGTGGTGACTTAGATTCTCTAATGCAGGATGTACTTGTACCGCCAACAGCTGCTGAAATTCGTGCAAGGCAAGAAGCACAAGCTTCACAAGACTAATTATAATGATTATTAAATGTGTCCTCTAAAAAGTTTTAGAATTTAGAGGACACTTTAAAAAGGGATAATAAATATTAATTTGAGGAATGGACTGAAATATAAGGAAGTAATATAAATGGGTAATTCAGCTATATCTAAAAGAGGAAAAGTACCTTTTACTCAGAAAGCATCATTTGGTGCCGGTCACTTAGTTTTAAACCTATTGCCGGGTGCTTTAGGTGTATTTATGTTTTTTCTGCTTACCGCTTTTGGTATGGATCCATTCCTTGCCGGGCTTTTAGGTGGACTCCCAAGACTTTTTGATGCTATATCTGACCCAATTATGGGTTTTATTTCAGACAACACCAACACACGTTGGGGGCGTAGAAGACCTTATGTATTTATTGGAGCTATTTTAAGTGGTATATTTTTTATCCTTTTATGGCAAATGGATGAGACCAATTCCGTTAACTATAATTTTTGGTACTTTTTGATAATGTCTATGGTATTCCTTGTCGGTAATACCATGTTTGCTACACCTCTTATTGGTCTTGGCTATGAAATGACCGACGATTATAACGAGCGTACTCGCTTGATGGCATTCTCTCAAACTGTTGGCCAGATTGCATGGATGATTGTTCCTTGGTTTTGGGTTCTTGTTGCAAACCCCGACTTATTTGCGGATCAGGCAACCGGTGTGAGACAACTATCTATAATGGTTGGTGTCGCATGTATTGCACTGGGGCTTCTTCCGGCAATATTCTGTCAGGGTATAGATAGTGAACGAATTGAAAATAGGAAAGAGCTTTCTTTTAGAACGATTTTTTCAAATTTAAAAGAGTTACTCAAAGGAATTGTTTTAATTGCAAAAAACAAGCCATTTGCGAGATTATGTGGTGCTACATTCTTAGTGTTCAATGGTTTCCAAATGGTAGCATCTTTTAGTTTCTTCATCATTGTTTTTTATATGTTTAATGGTGACTACGGATTGGCCGGTAACTGGCCGGCATGGTTTTCTACGGTCACAGCAATTACAACGGCATTTCTTGTAATACCCATAGTATCTAAGATTGCTGATATTTATGGCAAAAAGAATGCATTTATCATTTCTACTGCTTTATCTATTATTGGTTATATCCTAAAATGGTGGGGTTTTACACCAGATAACCCTTGGTTGATGTTTATGCCAATACCTTTTATGGCATTTGGTTTAGGTGGTCTGTTTACATTAATGTTAAGTATGACGGCTGATGTTTGTGACCTTGATGAATTAAAAAATGGAATGCCCAGAAAAGAAGGTACATTTGGTGCTATTTACTGGTGGATGGTAAAAGTTGGTCAGGCTTTAGCTCTTGTATTAGGTGGTCTTGTACTTAGTTTGGTTGGATTCGATCAAAACGCTGCCACTCAAACCGAATCAACCCTAACATACTTGCGTCTTGCTGATATTTTTATACCCGCATTAACTGCCGGGTTGGCGATTTGGGTAATGTGGGGCTATGACCTAACTGAAGAAAAAGCAGAGAATATTAAGAAAGAACTTGTTAAACGTAGAGGAATACTCTAACCCGAATTATTCACAAAGGTATTAAACTTAAAACTAAATTTTATGTCATATAGAAAAGATAGGTTCCAACTATTTAGAGGAACCGACGTACCCGAGCAAGTTCGTCTTTTGAACGAAATGTCGGAAGAAGAACTAAAAAAATTATTCAGAGAGATACTCGAAGATGGTGTGCATGGTTTTTGTTTCAGTCTTTACGAAGAAGGTCAGGAGCCTGGAGATATAATTCCGCCTGAGCAAATACGAAGACGTATGAATATTTTAAAGCCTCATACCAATTGGATTCGCTCTTTTTCTTGTATTGAGGGAAATGAGAACGTTCCAAAAATTGCTAAAGAAATGGGTATGAAAACCCTGGTTGGAGCTTGGTTAGGAAATGACCCGGAAAAAAATCGCGAAGAAATTGATGCACTCATTCAACTGGCTAAAGAAGGTTATGTAGATATTGCAGCTGTTGGTAATGAAGTGCTTTATCGTCATGATTTATCAGAAGATGAATTGCTTGGGTTTATTTCTGAAGTAAAAGAAGCATTGCCGGATATTCCGGTTGGTTATGTTGATGCTTACTACGAGTTTGTAATGAAACCAAGAATTTCTGATATCTGTGATTTAATCCTTGTTAATTGTTATCCATATTGGGAAGGTACGCCATTTGAATATTCCCTGGATCACATGCGCCATATGTTCCAGTTAGCCAATGATGCCGGTCGTGGAAAACGTGTCGTTATTACAGAAACAGGTTGGCCAAGTAATGGCGAAGGGTTAGGTGCTGCTCAGCCATCTCATCTTAATGCTTTGAAATATTTCATCCATACACACCTATGGGGCAAAGCAAACGATTTAGAGACGTTCTACTTTTCGTCTTTTGATGAAGATTGGAAAGTAGGTCCTGAGGGCTCCGTTGGTGCTTATTGGGGTGTTTGGGATAGTAAGGGTAACCTTAAATTCTAAGTATGAATACGTTTAGCAGTTTGGGTGTTGAGCCCGCTCGAGCGATTTGCTATTCCGGTTTTCGGCATAGACAACACCCCGGTGGTGCATATCCAACCTATGAACAGGTTAAAGAGGATTTACTCATTTTACAGCCTCATTGGAAATATTTGAGAATGTATGACTGTGATCCTCACGCTAAAACCGTTTTAGAAGTTATTAGAAGAGAGAATCTCGATTTTAAATTAATGCTAGGAGCATATATAGAAGGAGAGATGAATAACTTTAATTGTCCTTGGGGCGGCGGTGTATTTACCGAAGAGCAATTAGGACAAAATGCTGCTCTAAATCAATCTAAAATCACAAAATTGATTGAGTGGGCAAATGAGTATTCTGATATTGTATTTTGTTTGTCGGTAGGAAATGAAGCCTGCGTAGAATGGACCGATCATTACGTACATGAGCATAAAGTTCTGGAGTATGTAAAGCAGGTTCAGTCTAAAGCCAAGCAACCGGTAACTTTTTGTGAAAACTACGTGCCCTGGTTATTCAAACTAGAACAATTGGGGAACCAAGTAGATTTTATATCGATACATACGTACCCGGTATGGGAGTACAAGCATATAGAGGAAGCCCTGGATTACACAAAGGATAACTACTATTCCGTGGCGAAAAAATTTCCTCATAAGCCTGTTGTAATAACTGAAGCCGGTTGGGCAACTAATTCAAATGGTAGAGGCATTGACCCGGAAAATGTGAACGAAAAGTACCAGAAAATCTACTATGAAAAACTGATGGCCTGGGCCGATAAAGAAAATATTCTGACCTTCTTTTTTGAAGCTTTTGATGAACCCTGGAAAGGTTCACCTGAACCATTAGAACCCGAGAAGCATTGGGGTCTTTATAAGATTGACAGGAGCCCTAAACTTGTTATGCGAGGTTATAAAGATCAGTACTCTAAAGTTTAATCATAAACTTATAAATTTTTAAGTTCTTTCACTGTACAATAAAAGTCGAGTTTGATTTAATCAATACTCGACTTTTTTAATTTTAGACAGGTTTAAAGTTTTATACAAAAAAAATGAAGCATTAAACTACATATCAAAGATAAGGCGCAACCTGTCTCTGCTAAATAATCGATATCCCTATTTTCAATTAATTGAAAGGTATGTTTATTAGAATACGCCTCTACAATTTTCTCTTAGCGAAATTGTAATTCTATCAACCTCTACGGCTGTTTCGGGGATTTCATCTAATGTTAAACCGGGAAACGAAAGTTGTGTTTTCCATTCATCTATGGTCTCACTGAAGAATGTTGAAGCAGCAGCATCGGCTTCAAATACTATCAAATCGTAGTTTTCGTCTTGAGAGCCACCAAATCGTGTGATAACCTGCCATTCTCCATTTCGTTTAAATGACGTATTTGTATGGTCAGACTGTGGATAGTATCTATCATCAGAAGGAAGAAGAAGTACCCAAATGTCTTTATCGTGTCCTTCGGGGTATACCCCCATTGTTAAAACTCTACAACTTACCTTTTCACCTTCAATTGGTGAAACGACCTGTACACGTTCTATAGGGTAATCCACTTGGAGTTTAGATGCTCGTTCCACTTGTTCCATATGCCCCATTTGGTTAAGCAAGCCGTAAGTAAATCCACCATAACTAAGAAGGCCTACACCAATTACACCCAATGTAACTACCAAAAAGGTTGCTGTTGGGCTTGAGTTTAATTTTAAACCCCAAATTATTGCAAGAAATACAAGCAAAATACCAGTTAAAAGAAGAGCTAATTCTAACGACATAAATTTCCACCTTTTAGTGATTAATTAACATAAAATAAAATAATTACAAATATGCATAACTCATAGTTTTTTAAGTAAACAAGAGCTAAAAAAATACTCTTATTACTAAGGCAAGTTCCTGCCGGTACATTATGAATTTATCATAGTTTTACTTAACCAATGTCATTTTTCGTGTTATGGTTTGGGTTGATGTTTGTAACCTGTAAATATATACACCACTTGCTAATGCAGAACCGTCAAAAGATATGGTATGACTACCTGAATTTACCCTGCCATTAACTACATTAGCGACGAGTTGACCCGTAATGGTATATACGTCCAATCTCACATTATCTGATTCGGGAATTGAAAACTGAATCTGAGTGGTTGGATTGAATGGATTCGGATAATTTTGATTTAAGGTCATGGTTGAAGGGTGTTCTCCTTCTTGTTCTGTACTTGTATCTGTTGCATAAACAATTTCATCAAAGTACCACGTGAAATCTTCGCTACCGTCACCAACTGTTTCTAAATCAAAAATGAACACAATATTATTATACGAGTACTCCGGGTTCGCTTCCGAAAAATCGTAGGTTAATTCAACCCATTCGTTGCTTAATGGAATTTCTTGATTTACCTCATAGTTTAGAGAGTTGTCATCATCGTTTTCAATCTTAAGCAAAAGTGTGGTGTTCTCTCTGGGGGCATAAACCTGAACAGTGATAGGTCTGGATATGTCTATTTCTTCTGTGAGAGGGATATAACTTCCAGCCCAATGCTCACCTTCGTTTTTTACCATTTCGGCTACACGCTGTGATTCGTTGATACCACCAGGATTTGGATTATCGACAACGGTTGTCATTCCACCATCAAAATTAACAAATAACGAATTCCAGTCCTGGGATTCATCATCAAAATTAATAGGTAACTGAACACCATCTCCGGTAATTGATTCATGCCTCATGGATCTTGGCTCAACCACCATAGAAAAACCATCAGAAAAATTGACGGTTCTTTCTTCATCAAGAGCATTGTAAGCTACATAGGTTCTGTCACCAAACTTATTATTGAAAACTGCAAAAGTCCCAATGTCAGCTGTTGTATTAAAATCGGGTATACCTAACTCTTTAAGTGAATGTATCCAATGTTTAGTGTGCGCTCTTGAGTTTCCGTCAAATCGCTGGTAATTTGGGTCATTACGCAAATAGTCTAATGCTCTGTCTGCATCAGCAAGTGCCAGATATTTCCAAAAAATATCCTTCCAAATTTCAATTTCACCATTTCTGGCATTTTCAACGGTATTAAAGTTGCTAATTACATAATCAGGATACTGCCCAAGGTACAATGAAGCACTTGTTACTGGCAGAATACTTATACCATGAATAAATTCCGGTTCCAAACCAAACCAAGTAGAATAATCTACTTTGTTACTCCATACAATCCCGGCCATATTCCAGGAAAAGGTTGTGGGAAAAACTTCTTCATCTACATCAAACCAATATTGATGTATTGATGCTGCTTCTGTTGTATATAGAAATATCCCTAAGTCGCGTATTTCCGTCTGGTTTGTCATTTCTCCCCAAAGAATGGCTGCAGATGCGAAATTCATAGCTTCAGAGCTTGATTCCTGATTGTTTCCATCTGCAAAGGCTGCATGACCAGCCGCCCATGAATGACCAGCATAAACATCAAAAGAGCGTAAAAACGGAAACATTTCGTCATCGCGCATCCAGCTGTTGGCATCGCGTACCAATAAATTTATCATTCCTCCCCAATTTTCCTGAGAAGCCCATTCGGGATCAAAACGAGCAATAGTAGCTGCACTCATAATTGCGTAAGCATGGTGGAAATGATGATCATTAATTTGAGTGTTTGCGAAGTGGTCGGACGGATAACCGGTCATCACATTCCACGTTTCGTTATAAGAATACTCCTGACCGCCACTAACTGTAAGCCAGTTTTCTAATCTGTTTTTTAACTTAGTCATGAGTTGGTTCTTTTCGTTTTCGGCACCAAGTTGATCTGCTATATGAATTACATGAGCGAATCGAGCCATATCCTTTCCATTTTGATAGGTAGGTCCACCTCCAAGATTTCCTGAGGCCACATTCTGAACAAGCTGTAGCATTTCTTCTCTGTCAAAGTTTCCAACATCGGGCAGGGAGGGTAAAATACCGTGGTATGTTGCTTGAGTTGTAAACGTATTTCCGCTTAAAACCTTCATTTCGCCTCTTGGCGAGTTGTATGTATAATTAGTTAATGGCTCAATTACATTTAGCCATTGGTGTCTGTATAATGCACTTAGAGTCTCATTTAGATTACCTTCGGCCGAATCCATTAGTGTGGTTTCGTAAGAATAAACATTAGTTATAGTTCCGGCCGATTCGTCATATGTCCACACAACGTGGGTATTTGTAACAAATGCATAAGCTCTTTGTCTAAAATATTCTAACGTTTCCGGAGTATTATCAGGTAATATTGCTACCGAATAAAAGCCTTCCCCATTTAAATTTGAAGAAAGCTGGCTGGAACTAACGGACCACTGCGAGCCTGTAGGAGCAAAAAAAGCATAGTGTTCTCCTCCAATAGTAATACCAAGAACTTCATCATCTTGTACCCAAACCGAGCTTGATGTGTTTAATGATATCATTGCATCGGCATTTTCAATCTCAACAAAAATAAAAGGTAATCCATGGCCGTATGTAGTTTTCATTTCTACTGATTCGGTTTTCCATTGGGCTGTAACTGTCCAGTCGCTGTAGGCATAAGTTTTAGTTTCAGAAACATTCAAACCACTGGCACTTAATCTAAAATGATTGCTAAATGGGAAAATATAGTTTCTATCTCCTACAGTTGGTGTTGATGAGTATCCAACTTGCAAACCGTTCCCAACTGCTTTCATATTGAATGGATGAGCATACATTTGTGATGAATGTGGGTCTCCAAAAAATGGAAAAATTAAACTACTCCAGAATTCAGTTGTTTGAATAGGCTGGTCAAAGCCTTCAGAAATTTTGGGTATTGCAGGTTGGCCGGTGTGAGTTGACGGACCTAATTCACCAGCTGGTGGAGTAAGGCTATAGCTACCTGCACCTACTTCAACTGTTTGTGAAATAGCAGGATTTAAACTAAATAAGACAAAAAGGGCAAAAACTACTGTATAAATCGAAGTTCTGTTGATAGTTGGTTTTCGTTTGGGGTGGGATATCATAATTCAAAAGGTTTACAAAAGTGTGAAGCTTACAAAATCTAAGTCGAATAAAAGCTATGAAAATTTTTTTCAAAAATAAAGTCGCATATTGGAATTTATAAGTAATAAAATAACTTATTTAACTGAATCATGAAAATAAAGTGGGTTTCAATAGCAAAAAACTTGCAATATTATGAAAAAAAATATCATTCATACTTTGTCGAAACGATACTCCATAATTCCTGCTTATCTTGTGTATTAAAAATCATACATAAAATTTTATAATGAGTTCCTCTTACGACGCAATTATTATCGGCTCCGGTCACAATGGATTAACCTGTGCATGCTATCTTGCTAAAGCAGGACACAAAGTTCTGGTACTTGAAAGACGTGACACAATTGGTGGAGCCGTATGTACGGAAACGATGTTCCATTCAGAAGATTACCCCGGCGGTTTTAGAATGGATGTGGGATCTTCCGCTCACTTTATGATTCATCAAACACCAGTTATACAGGATTTAAATCTGGAACATTATGGGCTAAAGTACATAGAAATGGATCCTTTCATGTCGTTTCCGGTTTTCGGCGAAAATAAGGTAATCCATTTTTACAGAGATATCGAAAGAACCTGCGATTCGATTGCACAAGTTTCTGAAAAAGATGCTAAATCCTATAAAGAGTTTATAAAGTTTTGGACCCAAATTAATAAAGGAGTACTCAAAACATTTTTAGTTCCGCCTACTGCGGGAAATATTTTTTCTGAAATGGCTAAAGGCCAAATAAGAGATGGCTCTATGTTTGCAAAGGGTGAGCAAACGTCAGGATTGAGAAAGATTTTCGCCTCTTATGGTCAAGTAGTAAATGAGTACTTTGAGAGTGAAGCTGTTAGAACAGCCCTAAACTGGATGGCAGCTCAGTCGGGTCCAACGCCCGACCAGGCAGCAACCGGAGATTTTGTTGGTTGGCAAGCTATGCTACATCAAAGTGGTGGTAAGCGGCCACAAGGTGGAAGCGGTATGCTAACACAAGCAATGGCAGCCATGCTCAGAGCGCATGGAGGTGAAATAATATCGGACTCACCCGTTGAAAAAATAGTAATATCAGGTGGTCGTGCAACGGGAGTGAGAACAACTGAAGGGAAAGAATTCAATAGCCGTGTTGTTATTTCCAATGCTCATGTTCAAACAACAATGCTCAAACTTGTTGGTAAAGAGAACTTGGATTCATCATTGATCCACAGAGTAGAACATATAAATGTAGGTAATGGCTTTGGTATGGTAATTCGTTGTGCTGTTAAAGAATTACCACAATACACAGACTGTCCTGATGACGCCGAGGTACATAACGGTTTGCAAATGCTATGCCCCAATATGGATTATATGTATCGTGCGATTGGTGATTACCAGAAAAAGTTTCCACCTGAAAACCCCGCCGTTGTGGCAATGACATTCTCGAAAATAGATCCAACCTTGTGCCCTGAAAATGCGCATACACTTTTTGCATGGGCGCAATGGCATCCTTACGAACTACAAAAAGGATTGAAATGGGATGACATAAGAGAACAGGAGGCGCAAAAAATTTATGATGTGGTGGTAGATTATGCACCAAATATGAAGGATAAATTGATTGATTGGTACATCCAAACGCCGCTTGATATAGAACGTAAGCATGGCTTATTGAAAGGTAATGTAATGCACGTTGAAATGTCTTTTGATCAAATGTTTATGTTCCGCCCAACTCCGGAAATGAGCGATTATCGAACTCCAATCAAAAACCTGTATCTTTCAAGTGCTTCATGCCACCCCGGTGGTGGTGTTTTTGCTGCTGCTGGTCACAACGCAGCGCATGTAGTTATGAAAGAATTAAAGAAGAAAAAGTGGTTCTAAACATTTAATGGCAGTGAAGCCAAAATATAAAAACGGAGAAATTTATTGGGAGAAGCTTCGGCTGTCTATGGATCCGCTTTTGCCTGTGGTTCTTGTTGTTATGACATGGCTACTAAGCGAACGTTACTATCCCGAAATCCTCTATTTAGAGTCTTCCTTAGAGTATTGGTTATTGGGAGGCATTACCGCTCTATGTATAACTTTTTCAATTATTATTCATGAAATTGGGCATGGCTTGGCGGCTAAGTCTATGAAGATTCCCATTCGTCGCATCCATTTGTATTTATTTGGAGGTATGGCCGAATTGCAGCATCGCCCATCAAAACCCCTGCATGAAGCATGGGTTGCTATTGCCGGTCCGCTGGCTTCGCTTGCACTTGCTGCTATATCATGGGGTATTTACGCATTGGTGCTAAGCGATAATCAGTTACCCTATTTTTTGTTTAAGTTTTTAGCCCTCATAAATTTGCTTATTAGCTTATTCAACCTTATTCCTATCTTTCCTTTAGATGGCGGTAGAATTGCTCGATCTGTACTTTGGTTGATTAAGGGAAGTTATATCCGTGCCTCACAACTAACCTTTCAAATGGGTTCGGTAATGATAGCATTCCTTTTTCTTGGGGCACTGGCCGATTACTTTTTTCTCGAAAGCCGTTATACACTTATTGCAGGAATTTTAGCTTTATACATGTTCTACACCTACTATTCAGGCAGAGGCGAACTTACATACACACCGCACATGGCTGAATTGATGAAGCCATTCGGCAATGAATATACAACTGCCGACGTAATTGAATCGGTTATAGAAGAACGAGATTATGTAGCTCCATTCTGTATTTTTCCGGTACTTGAAAAGAATAATGTTGATTCGGTGATTGACGGTACGTCTGTCGAACATATCTTGAATAAGGCCGAATTCTCTAACTTTGTTAGAGACATTCAAGCAGGAGATTATATAGATACAAAAGAATTAAAAAGCTTCCGACCGGGAGCAGTATTTAATGCTGATTATGTGCCGGTGCTTGAAAACAAGAAATTTTATGGAATGGCAAATGCCAAAGAGTTTAGCTTTTGGCTTTATGAACATTATATTGCCGGTTTTGAACTTCATTTGTCAACCGAAACTGAACAGACTCGACAAGATAAAGGGTATTTGTGATTAAAGAGATTACAGCAAAAAACCAATCTACATCCTGGGTAGAGGTCAGTAAGTCAGCTTTGGCACATAACATCAAGCTTATCAAAGCTAAAATTGTTGATGATGTTAACCTTATGGCTGTTGTCAAGGCGAATGCTTACGGTCATGGAGATGTAATTGTATCTGAAGCCATTCGAAAATTGGTTGATTATTTAGGTGTTGCCTCGGTATCTGAAGCTATTACTTTAAGAGAAAATGGAATTACTACAGATATTTTGATTTTTGCCCCTGTACAAAAAGAAGAATTATATCTGTATAAGAAGCATAATTTTACGGCAGTTATTGGTTCATTCAATGAGTTAAATTTAATTGACGATGATATTTCATTCCATATTGAATTTGACACAGGTATGGGAAGACTTGGGTTCTATCCTGAAGAATCTACTAAAGTCATCGAATTCCTTAAGCAAAATAATTTAAAGCCGGCTGGTATAATGACCCACTTTGCCAAGGCAGATCATCCGAACGATGAGTCAGTACATGGTCAAATTTGGGTGTTTGAAGGTTGTTACAAAGCCTTCAATACAACGTTTGGTGATTTGATTGTTCATGCATCAAATTCAGGCGGCACCTTGCATTACACTTATCCTTATAACATGGTTAGATGTGGTCTTTCGATTTACGGATATGACCCCGCAGGAATAATTAATGATTTAAGACCTGTTTTACGATGGGCTTCAAAAGTAATAGCATGCAAGCCTATCAAAAAAGGGATGCCTGTAAGTTATGAATCAACGTGGAGAGCTTCAGAAGACGGTTTTTTGGTGGTAATTCCAATAGGCTATGCAGATGGAATCCCCAGAAACCTAAGCAATAAACTTCAAATGTACTGCAAGGGTAAATTACTTCAACAAGTTGGCAACGTAACGATGGATTACACCATGCTGTTTAGTAGTTCTTTTGTAGAGTTGGGTAGTGAAATTGAAATCTTAGGTCCAAATTCTATGACTCCAGTAGAATGGGCGAAGTATAATTCCACCATCCCCTACGAAATTACATGTGGTATTCACCCTAAGATTAAAAGAATACTGGTAGATTAGAGGTTAATCCAGTATTCTCTCTACAAAAATATCATACCTAACAGTGTCAGGTCTGTTGGCAAGTGTAGGAGGTACCTTAGTTGCTCTAAACTCTCCTTCACACATACCTGCAACCATCCGGCTGAAATAAGGTCCGGTTATAATACTGGTACCACCAATTGAGGCATTTCTAATATTTACACTAAGCGCTTCTGTAAAGCCATCTTCATAGGAACTATCTACAATATTACCTTCACCATTATTGTTCCAAATAGTAAACTTCATTAAAGCACGGTCTAACTGTGTGAGTGGCGTAATCAAGCAGTTGCCATCTTCATCTACTTTACCGGGCTCAACTGTGTAGATGCGAACACCATTTGATAATTCAGTTGGTGTGATACCTTCAATAGATACAGGAGGAGGAGCTGAACTAAAATCTCTGGGTCTTAATGTGCTATCATCGCTACACCCTGATAAAATAAAAAGTGTAGCAAAAAGAATAAGTAAGGTAAATTTTGTAATGTAATACATGTTATTTCGAATAGTTAATTATCAACGAAAGATACAATTATTTAAAAAGATTTGGATGGACTTTCTTTTTAACGGTATGAAGTAAATGCGTAAACTAGCAAATTCACACCCATACGTAAAGCTTTTTGGGTAATCTCTTCCGGATTGTTATGCACATCATAAGCCCAGCCATCAGCAAGATTAGACTCATAAGTGTAATACACGCCAAGCCGGCCATTGCGAAAAATACCGAAACCCTGAGGCGGAAGCCCATCGTGCTCATGAATTTTTGGAAGTCCATCCGGAAACTCAAAAACCTGGTTATAAATCGGGTGATTAATCGGTAATTCAATTAGCTCATCATCTGGAAAAATGATGGATAATATCTCACGAACATAAGGATCAAACCCATAATCATCATCGATATACAAAAATCCACCATTATCTACATATTCCCGAATGTTTTGTGCTTCTGCCTGATTTACCACCACATTACCATGTCCGGTCATAAATAAAAATGGGTACCTGTGTATATCTCTGCTTCCAATGGCCACATCATCGTATTGTTCGCTAAGGTTTATAGGAATGTGTTGACGCGCAAAACGAATGAGATTGGTAAGCGAAGATGGGTCGTTATACCAGTCGCCCCCGCCTCTGTATTGAAGTCGTGCAATTCTATATTCGTCATTCTGAGCAACAAGAGGTTCAGAAAGGGGAAGGAGCATTAAAAATGAAGCAAAAATTACGGCAATAATCTTCGGATAAGGCATAAAAAACAAAATAATACGTTAGCTGAAAATATGATGTTAGATTTGTTAAACGACAAACTAAGGAATCCATTATATTAATCCTTATTAAAGTTTACCACACAATATTGTTCCGAAAAAAAAATAGCTATGATTGCAAGACTGTTAAAAACATCCGCTTTATTTTTACTATTGGTAATTACCGTTCAGGCTCAAAGTATAGAAATTGAACGACTTGAACCTCCTTTTTGGTGGACAGGCTTTGAAGAAACTGAACTCCAGCTTTTGGTTTATGGTCCGGATATAGGTGATGCAAGAGTTACAATAGATTATGAAGGTGTTGAGTTTAAAAGATCCATATCTACAGAAAATCCGAATTATTTGTTTGTTTATGTTGATGTTACCGAGGATGCGTCCCCCGGAATTATGGAACTTCATTTTCGCAGAGGGTCAGAAACTTTTGTATTTGAATACGAATTGAAAGAGCGGTTAGGTTCTTACAACAGGCATCAAGGATTTGATAGTAGTGACGTTATTTATTTGCTGATGCCCGATCGATTTGCAAACGGCGACCCATCTATCAGTAATATTGAGGGTATGCTTGAAGGTGTTGATATGGATGAACCTTTTGCCCGTAAAGGGGGGGATATTCAGGGTATCATCAATCATCTTGATTACATCAAAGATTTAGGTATGACCGCTCTTTGGGTAAATCCGATTTTTGAAAATGACATGCCCTACAATTATGCCATAGGTGCAGGTTTTTATCACGGATATGCCGCAACCGATATGTATAAGGTAGACAGACGTTTTGGCACGAATGAAGATTTTGTTCACTTGGTACAAAAATCGCAGGATATGGGCATGAAGTTAATCATGGATATGATTCATAACCACGTTGGTACGCATCATTGGTTTATAAAAGATTTACCAAGCAGCGATTGGGTACATGACCAATCCGTTTATGGGAATACGAACTATAGAACCAGCGTGTTGATGGATCCTTACGTTTCAGAGAGCGATTTTAATCGGTTAGTTCGTGCTTGGTTTGTAGATGAAATGCCCGATCTTGATCAGCGAAACCCTTTATTGGCAGACTATCTTATCCAGAATACAATTTGGTGGATAGAATATAGTGGTATTGATGGTATCAGAATGGATACTCACGCCTATCCTTACCCTGATTATATGGCTGAATGGACCCGCAGAGTTTTGGAGGAATACCCCGATTTTAATATTGTGGGCGAAGTTTGGATGCCCAATGTACCAACTACGGCTTGGTGGCAACATAACTCACCCTTATCAGGCGATTACAACTCCTATTTGCCAAGTGTTACTGATTTTCCACTTTACGAAGCATTAACGAAAGCATTTAACGAAGGGCCGGGCTGGGATACCGGAATGATGCGGTTGTATTATACACTAGGTCAGGACTTTTTGTACGTAGATCCACTCTTAAATGTAATCTTTTTTGATAACCATGATTTGTGGAGATTTTTTGAATCAGTTGGTAATGATCCGGATAAATTTAAGATGGCGATTGCATTTATTCTGACAACCCGGGGAATTCCACAAATTTTCTATGGTTCGGAATTAATGTTTGATATGGGCGGAGGATCATCAGACCCGTTCAAAAGACCGCCTTTCCCCGGGGGCTGGCCCGGCGATGAAATAAACGCTTTTACTCCTGAGGGCAGGGAGCAGCTTGGTGAAAAACGCGGGTTGCCGGTAACCGAAGTGTTTGAATACATGCGTACGTTATCTCATTGGCGAAAAGATAAAACTGCAATCCATACAGGTCGGTTAACCCATTTTGTGACCGAAAATAACATTTACGTGTATTTCCGCCACAATGATGACGAGACCATCATGGTAGCGTTAAATGGACAGGCCGAAAATCAATCGATAAACCTGAGTAGATTTGCAGAAATATTAACCGGTTTTTCTGAGGGCACGGATGTGATGACCGGAGTTGATTTTGACATGTCGGTTGAGAACTCTATTGAAATCGGCGGTCGTCAGGCTTTGATAATTGAGTTGAGGTGATGGTTTAATTCGAAGTTTACAGGGGGAATATCATATAATTTCAAAAAAAAATAAATTTTTCTGAAATACTGTGACATAATGTTGTCACACCATGTCTTTATCTTCATTTAATTAACATTCAAAACCAAATGGAGATACAATTATGACAACCGCTTTAAAACTTCACAACCCGCATCCTTACCTTCAGGCAATTGAAGTAAATCCTGTAGATAATCGCGCCGCAGAAATGGTAAAATTATTAGGTTGGAACGACTTACCCGATCGCATAGTGGAAATTATTGAAAATGATTTAGTAGGTTTTCACGATGAGTTAACCGGCAGATTTGCTACCAATTGCAATTTTGTAAGAAACCGCAGAAAATCTGTTGTTTTTTGGGTTGAAAACTATCTAAACGGTATTTGCACTTACGATACAGCTTTTCAAATGCTAAAAGTTGATGCATAACAAAAAATAACGTTTTGAATTAAGCAGGATAGCTTGTATTTCGTTAACTTTGCAAAACGCAAAATTAACCGGATCAAGCTCATGCAAGAATTTTCTGCCGACCAAAAAATTACCAGAAATGGACTCACCTACGACGATGTTCTTCTGGTTCCAAACTATTCCAATACACTGCCGCGAGAAGCTGACACATCTGTGCAACTTACCCCGGGTTTATGCCTAAACGTGCCCATTTTAAGTGCTGCTATGGATACCGTTTCTGAGTACCGGCTTGCTATTGCTCTGGCTCGGGAAGGAGGTATGGCTATCCTTCACAAAAATATGACGATAGCCGAACAAGCCGAACAAGTTCGTTTGGTTAAGCGGAGTGAAAGCGGGATGATTGTTGACCCGGTTACACTTCCGGCTGATGCCAGGGTTTCTGATGCTCGCAGTTTAATGAGTCGTCATAAAATCGGCGGAATACCAATTGTGGATGAAAACCGCAAGCTAAAAGGTATAGTAACCAATCGCGATCTGAGATTCGAAAAAGATGGCCAGCGGATTTTGGGTGATATTATGACTAGCGGACAATTAATTACCGCAAAAGAAGGCACCACTCTTGATGAAGCAGAAAAAATTCTCCAGGAATATAAAGTTGAGAAACTCCCGATAGTTGATGGTAAGAATACCCTTGTAGGTTTAATTACCTTTAAAGACATTGAAAAGAAGAAGAACTTTCCCCTTGCTTGTAAAGACGAAATGGGTCGCCTACGAGTTGGTGCCGCCGTTGGAATAGCAGCTGACACACTCGACAGGGTTAGCGCTCTTGTTGAGGCCGGCGTAGATTGTATTGTGGTGGATACCGCACATGGTCATTCTCAGGGTGTACTTACAATGGTATCAAACGTTCGAAAAAAATATAACGATTTGGTTGTTATAGGCGGAAACATCGCTACAAAAGATGCGGCCAAAGCTTTATATGATGCCGGTGCCAATGTAGTAAAAGTTGGGGTAGGTCCCGGTTCGATTTGTACAACAAGAATTGTAACCGGTGTTGGTGTACCTCAGTTAAGCGCCGTAATGGAAGTAGCCGAATTCACCAATCAGGTCGGTCTTGGCCTAATTGCTGACGGTGGTATCAAACAAACAGGTGATATCCCAAAGGCAATTGCGGGAGGCGCAGACGCCGTTATGCTCGGTTCCTTATTTGCCGGCGTAGATGAAAGCCCGGGAGAAACTATTATTTACGAAGGTCGAAAATTCAAAACCTATCGTGGAATGGGAAGTTTAGGAGCAATGAGTAAAGGCAGTAAAGACCGCTACTTCCAGGATGTTGAAGATGACATTAAGAAATTAGTACCCGAAGGTATTGAAGGTCGCGTTCCTTACAAAGGAAGTTTATCAGAAGTTGTATACCAAATGGTTGGGGGCGTAAAAGCGGCAATGGGATACTGCGGTGCCAAAGATATTGATGCGCTAAAGCAAGCAGGGTTCGTAAAAATATCTCCTGCCGGCGCTCGCGAAAGTCATCCTCATTCGGTTCAGATTACCAAAGAATCTCCGAACTATTCATTAAGATAGAGAGTAAAGTTTGGATAAGAAAACTACATCACCTAATAGAAAAGAAGTTTTAGTGGTGGTGTATTATTTCCCGCCTATGGGTTCATCGGGGGTGCAACGCCCTCTTAAACTCGTAAAGTATCTGCGTGATTATGGTTGGGAGCCGGTAGTTTTAGTTCCAAAACCCGGGGCCTACTCCCATTTTGATGATAGTCTGGATGATGAACTACGTTCACTTGATCTAACAATTTATCGGGTACATGCATCAACACCTTTCCACACCAGAGGGATTGGTAGTTTGCTCAAGATTCTACCGGAACCTCTTAAAGAACAATTGCGCAGATTTTCCGGTAATTATTTCTTGCCTGATAACAAAACAGGATGGATTGAACCAGCTCTAACCAAAGCTGATGAAATCTGGCCTAAACATACTTTTAAGGCAATTTTTTCGACCGCCCCACCTTACAGCAATCACATCATCGCTCAAAAGCTTAAAGAGAAATATGGCATTGCGGTAATGATGGACTTTAGGGATGATTGGACTGAAAGTCATTTAATCAGCTACAAAAATGAATCTCACAAGCAAAAGATGCTCGAAATCGAGCAGGAAGTGGTAGCATCAGCTGACTTGGTTACGGCAATCAATCAGCCCATGTTAGATTCGTTGAAGAGTCGATCAACCCAAAAGGAGCAACGGTTCGAGTTGCTAAATCAAGGATATGATCCTGCTGATTTCGAAAATTTAAATGTAAATCACTCCAAAGTTAATCGTATCAATATTTTATATAATGGAATATTTTACGGAGAAAATCAGCCTGATTCTTTTCTTAAAGGAGTTTCACTTTTACTTAAAAATCAGCCCACTTTCAGAAATGAAATAAAGTTGACATTTCAAGGTGGTATTCCGGAAAAAACTCAAGGGTTGATTTCTGAACTGAATTTATCGGATTTGGTTGATGATAGGGGGTATTTGCCACATAATGAATCGGTTCAAGGTTTACTGGATGCTGATTTGTTATGGTTTATTGTAGGGCATACAAAAAGTAAAGAGCAGGTTTTAACAGGAAAGCTGTTTGAATATATCGGGTCTGGTAAACCAATTCTTGGATTAGTACCCGAAGGTGGTGCCGCTGCCGTGGTCCTTGAAAAATATGGCAGAGGATGGCAGGTTGAGCCCCATGACCCGGAAAAGATTGCTGAAATAATTACTATCTTAATCAATCACATAAAAGCAGGTAAAATGCCTGAGGTAAATCAACATATTTCAGAACAATACAATAGAAAGGTAATAGCAGGAGAGGCAGCACGTTTGCTAGATTCTTTACTCAGTTGATTTTCTATGTTTCATTTTTTTAAAAAAATCTGGTCACTGAAGAGTGATAAACAAAAAATTGTTCTTCCAAAACAGGAAGAACCCGATAGTGGTGAGATTTATTTTTTTAACCGTATTGATTTACTGAAGGTTTTAATACCCTACACCTTAATTGTGATATTTTTGTTTAGCCTGATCTTTACATTAACGCCGGTCGGAAATATTGTACCAAGTCCGGAAGACAGGGAAGTCCGCAATCAGGTTATAGAAATCCATCAGCGTTTAGCAAACTTACGAGATACCATTCAGGCTCGTGACATGCAACTCGAGGCCTTTAAAACGGCGCTTCGGGAGGGTAGAAGTGATACAACTTTTGCCGTAGAATTACCGCAGAGAGAAACCACATTTCCGCGTGAAGTTGATAAACCACAAGTATCAGAACGCCTATTTTCTTCGTCGTCTACTGTTTTAAGACCAGAAGATATAATTCTATCTACAGACCCTGTATTTAGAGAGTTACCGGATTTCCCGACGGAGTTTCCGGTTAATGGAACGCTTACCAGAGGTTTTCTTCCTGATTCAGGCCACTTTGGAATTGATGTTGCAACCTCCGATGGAGAAATTGTTAGAAGTGTAGCACCGGGGATGGTCATTTTTGATGGATTTACAATTCGTTACGGATATGTCATTATCATACGTCATAATGATAATTTTATATCTGTATATAAACATTGCAGCAGTTTAGCGGTTGAAAGTGGTACATTTGTACATGCGGGGCAAGTTATCGGTCGGGTTGGGTTATATGGAACCCTTACAACAGGTCCACACCTTCATTTTGAATTATGGAAAAACTTGGTGCCTGTAGACCCGCTAAAATACTTTACAAACCTTGCTCCTGACGCATAAACAATATGATAAACTTAAGACCATACGGTAGATATATTCAATTTGGCTCACAACTTGGTCTATCTATGGCACTACCTATACTTTTTGGTCATTGGCTCGATGCGCGCTATGATACATCGCCCTGGTTCTTACTATTTGGTATTTTTTTAGGTGTAACATCAAGCGTATGGACAGTACTTAAACTGGCTTTTGAGTTGAACGAAAAAGATAAAATCAAAAAACAGCAAAAAGAGCGAACCGATGCTTAGGACATTCTACGGCCGAATTTTACTAATTGATATTCTTACTATAATTATTGCATTAATAGTCTGTGCTATTATAGAAGATTATACACATATGGCATCAGTACTTATAGCTGTACTAATTACTACAGCTAATGCTCTAGTTGCATGGAATCTGGCAAAATCGGGTGCAAAGGGATCTTTGAACTCCTTTATGGGTAAAGTTTTGGGTGGAATGGGAGCCCGTTTAGGTGGAATGTTAATAATCATTCTTTTGCTTTTTTTATTTACAAATTTGCCACAAATAAGTTTTATAATTACGCTCTTTATTTCTTATATTTGCAAGTCTATTCAGGAAATTATTTTTATTCTTAAACTACAATCAAACAGCAATCATTAAATTGATGTACAGGGTTACAAAATTCGCGTTCCTGTTGCTTTTTTTATTATTAGCTTCAACCACTAATTTATTCGCAGAAACGACTGATGCAAGTGATATCGACGTCACTACTAAAATCGGCGATTCTTATTATTTAGATTTTGGCGTTAAGATTTATTTGCCAAGAATTCTTATAAGCGATGGAGTGCATTTTTTCCCAAATACAAAAGCTGCACTGAACAGCGGTGAATTTACCGACCAATTTTATATCGATAATCCCGATTTTGCAACTGCTGACCTAACCCCTGTTACATACAAACTTGTCCGTATAGATGGAACGCCCGTTACCTTGGACTTATCAATAACTAAGCATTTTGTATGGTTTTTAATTGCCGGTTTTTTAACTCTCTTTATTTTCGGTCGGCTTAGTAAGAAGTACATTTCGGGTATTGGTAGAACCTCAGCACCTAAAGGTGCAGGTATGAACTTTGCAGAGGTTTTAATTATCTACATTCGTGATGAAGTAGTTAAAGCCAATATTGGTGAGAAGCGTTACCGCCAATTTACACCTTACTTGTTATCCTGTTTTTTCATGATTCTTTTCATGAATCTATTTGGGTTAGCACCGTATGGTATTACTCCTACTGCTGATGTATCCGTTACAGCGGCGCTTGCAATCACCACATTTTTTATGGTTAACCTAAATGGTACTAAAGATTACTGGAAGCATATCTTTGCCATGCCGGGTGTGCCTGTATACATGCTTCCACTCATTATTGTAGTAGAAATTTTAGGATTATTTACCAAACCTTTCGCTCTGGCGATTCGACTTTTTGCTAATATGCTGTCAGGTAAAATGCTCATATTTAGCATGCTGAGTATGATCTTTATTATGGCAGCTTTATTTGGTACCGGTGTAGGCCTGGCGTCGGCAATAATTTGGTTGCCCTTCACAATTTTCATTTATGCATTAAAGGTTTTTGCCGCCTTCTTGCAAGCATATATTTTTATAATGTTTTCGGCATTGTTCATTGGAATGGCTGTTGAGGAACACGACCACCACGAACATCATCATGCTGAAGCTCACCCTGTTACACACTAAACAAAAAAACAACTATTTAGGAGTTCATTATTATGGAAACAATTTTTGCTGATTTTGCTCACCTTGCAGCTGGTATTGGTGCTGGTATTGTATTGATTGGAGCCGGATTCGGTATTGGTATGATTGGTAAAGGCGCTATGGACGCTACCGCTCGTCAGCCTGAAGCATCAGGTGACATTCGTACCTCTATGCTTATCTCAGCCGGTCTTATTGAAGGTGCTGCCTTCTTCGGACTTGTGATTTGTATTCTTTTGGCTTTGAAATAATTCGAATACGTTTAATACGTATATCTAATCAATCCTGAAGTATGAATCCGGTAATAGCTAACGCATTGGTAAGCTTTGAACCCGGCCTGTTTATATGGGTCGGTATTGCTTTTCTTGCTTTTCTTTGGCTTCTTAAGAAATTTGCATGGGTACCCCTTCTCAACGCTCTTGATGAAAGAGAGAAGAATATTCAAGAATCTTTAGATTCTGCCGAGAAGGCCATGAAAAAAGCCGAAGAAATTGCTAAGAAAAATGATGAAGCTTTAAAAGAAGCTGAAATAGCAGCTCAACGCTTGCGTAAGCAGGCAAAGGAAGAAGCTGAAAAGCTGCGTGCCGACATACTCGAGAATGCCCGTGAAGATGCAGAAAAGCTTAAAGAACAAACATTAAGCGCTATTCAACAAGAAAAGAAAAAAGCGTTGGTTCAGCTTCGCGATCAGGTAGCAGAATTAGCTATCGAGGCTTCACAAAAAATTCTAAAAACGGAAATTGACAAGACTAAAAATGAAAAGCTTGTTAACGATTTCCTTGAAGATTTATCCAGTAATTAATTTAAAATCATGATTGCTTCCAAAGCTTCCAGACGTTATGCAAAGGCACTACTCGATTTTGCTATTGAGCAAAATAAAGTTGAAAAAGTGCTAAACGACATGACGCTCATTCATGATACTATTGAACAATCGAAAGAGCTTAGATTTTTTTTAAGAAACCCGGTTATTAAAGCCGAACAAAAAGAATCTGTTCTTGAGGCTTTGTTTAAGAAAAGTATTAGTGAGGAAAGCTGGGGTTTCCTAACCCTATTGGTAGAAAAGGCAAGGCTGGATATTCTATTTGGAGCTACCGTAGCATTTAAGCAAGCATATCAAAAATATGCCGGTATTCTCGAAATCGAAGTCATGTACGCAGAAGAACCTACCGATAAACAAATATCATCAATAAAATCCCATTTAGAATCTAAAACGGGTAAGACAATCATCATTCACAAAATAAAGACGCCTGAATTAATGGGTGGCCTTGTTGTAAAGATGAACGATACGGTTATTGATGGTTCGGTAAAATTTAAGCTTCAGCAATTGGAACAGGCATTTTTTAAAGCCGCAATCTGAATCTGATCTAAAGATATTTAATAAATAAAAATTATGAGTCACGTTAAACCTGACGAAGTATCAGCAATTCTTCGCAAACAACTTGCCGGTTTTAGTACCGATGCAGAAATCTATGATGAAGGTACCGTCCTTGAAGTTGGTGACGGTATTGCGCGTGTTTACGGTTTAAGTAAAGTACAAGCCGGTGAGCTGGTAACGCTACCTGAATCTAAAGATGCAAATGGCAACCCCGTTGAGGGTATGGTGCTTAACCTTGAAGAAGATAATGTTGGTATCGTGTTATTTGGATCTTCAACACTTGTTAAAGAAGGCCACAAAGTACGCAGAACCGAGAAAATTGCATCTATTGAAGTTGGAGACGGAGTTTTAGGTCGTGTTTTGGACCCACTTGGAAACCCACTCGATGGTAAAGGACCAATTTCCGGTAAAACGGTTCGAATGCCACTTGAGCGTAAGGCACCCGGGGTAATCTATCGTGAGCCGGTGAGTGAACCTCTTCAAACAGGTATTCAGTCTATCGATGCTATGATTCCAATCGGTCGCGGACAACGTGAGTTAATTATTGGTGACCGCCAAACCGGTAAAACTGCTATTGCTATCGATACGATTTTAAATCAAAAATCTGAGCATGATAAAGGTAACGGCGTTTACTGTATATATGTAGCTATTGGCCAAAAGGCATCAACCATTGCTCAGGTAAATCAGATTTTAGAAAAATATGGTGCGAAAGAGTACACTACCATTGTGTCAGCTCCTGCTAATGCACCGGCTCCATTACAGTATATTGCAGCTTATTCAGGTGCTGCTATTGGTGAATACTTCCGCGATACCGGTCGTCATGCACTTATCATTTATGATGATTTATCAAAGCAGGCCGTTGCTTACCGCGAGGTTTCTCTGTTACTTCGTCGTCCACCGGGACGTGAAGCTTACCCGGGTGATGTATTCTACCTTCATAGCCGTTTATTAGAGAGAGCTGCTAAAATTAACAAGAACCAAAGCGTTGCTTCTCAAATGAACGACGTTCCTGAGGAATTGAAACCAATGATTAAAGGTGGAGGCTCTTTAACAGCCCTTCCAATTATTGAAACTCAGGCTGGTGACGTTTCTGCTTACATTCCAACGAACGTAATTTCTATTACCGACGGTCAGATTTTCCTTCAGACCAACCTATTCAACTCCGGGGTTCGTCCGGCTATTGATGTGGGTATATCTGTATCTCGTGTGGGTGGTTCGGCTCAGATTAAAGCCATGAAAAAACTATCCGGTACGTTGAAATTAGATCTTGCACAGTATCGTGAACTTGAAGCATTTGCTAAGTTTGGTTCCGATTTGGATGCCACAACTCAGCGCCAGCTTGCAAAAGGTGCTCGTTCAGTTGAATTGTTAAAGCAATCGCAGTATTCTCCACTTCGTGTTGAGCAGCAAGTAGCTATTTTATTTGCTAACAATGAAGGTTTTCTGGATGCAGTACCTGTAGAATCAGTAAAAGAATTCGAGAGATCATATCTTGAAGCAGTAGGGCTAAAATTGCCGGAAGAAATGACGGAATTAGCTACAAAAGGCGTATTAACTGATGATATGGCTAATAAACTGCGTGATGTGGCTCAAGCCGTTCAAAAAGACATTCTTAATGCAATAAATGCATAATTATGGCTAATCTGCGCGACATACGTGACCGTATTTCTTCTGTAAAAAGTACGCAGCAGATAACCAAAGCCATGAAAATGGTTGCGGCTGCCCGACTGCGAAAAGCACAGGATAATATGCTAAAAACAAGACCATATGTAACAGGTATGGAAAATGTTATAAGCAAACTATCCAGAAGTGGGGAAGTAAGCAGTCCGTTTCTTAGAGAATCAGACAACCCTCAACGAATTTTGATGATTGTCATTGGTTCTGATCGAGGATTATGTGGTGGTTTCAATACGAATCTGTTTCGTTTTGTAACCGATAGTATAGATGAACTGTTTTATAAGAAATACGAAAATAAAACGTTGCATTTAGTGACTGTAGGGCGTAAAGCAACTGAGTTTTTCTCCAAAAGGGGATATGAAATTCATAGTAAATATCCCGGCTTTTTTGACCGTTTAAGTTTTGAAAGCACGATGGATATTATGAATCATGTTGCTGCGGATTTTAAAAGTGACGCATACGATGAAGTTTACATTGCTTTCAATGAATTTAAATCAGTAATTGCTCAAAACAGAATTCTTAAGAAAGTTCTTCCCGTAACACTCGACCAAAAGGAAGAAGAATCTAAAAGTGAAATTGATTATATCTTTGAACCAAGTAGTGAACAAATTCTCAAAGATGTAATCCCACTTCATTTAAATATGCAGCTTTGGAGAGCCATGCTCGAGTCTAACGCTTCTGAGCAAGGTGCAAGGATGGCGGCTATGGATAATGCTACTGAAAATGCGAAAGAAATTATTCGTATGCTCAATTTGAAGTACAACCAGGCACGTCAGGCTGCAATTACAACCGAACTTTCAGAAATTGTATCCGGAGCTGAAGCACTAAACGGATAATTTTTTGGATTTCGATTATACTTTTTTAAATACATTTATTTAAAAAATGGTATATTTGGTATTCCCGAGAAGGAGGGATGGCAGAGTGGTCGAATGCGGCGGTCTTGAAAACCGTTGAGGCGCAAGTCTCCGGGGGTTCGAATCCCTCTCCCTCCGCTCAATAAAAAAAGCCTCCCTCGTGGAGGCTTTTTTGTTAAACTACTTTGTATCAATCTTAATTGGGATGTTGATTAAACTTCTATTCAAATCGTTTATTCCTGCCTTTTTGCTATTAAATGTGTTGGCTGTGCAAAACACGTCTGCTCAAACCCCAGTTGATACTGTTCGGATTTCGTTTCCGGAGTTCCTCAATAAAAGTATAGAAGCATCAAGTTTGCTTGATGCCTCCCGAACCCAAATTGCTGTCTCGGAATCGCGTAGTTCTGAAGCGAGGGCATCGAGGTTTTTACCAGGCTTTAACCTTACAACCGCTCATGGCTTAATACCAGGTGTTAAAGGAACACAGGGGTTACCAAGCAGCCAGGTTTATTTAGACCCTACTCTTAGAAATGATTGGGAAGATTGGGCCTTTTTTAACCAATTTGAAGTTGAGGCAATTCAACCAATTTTCACATGGGGAGCACTCAGTAATGCTATCAATGCTGCTGAAACAGCCGTTCGGATATCCAGGTATGGATATGAAGCAGATCAAGATCAGTATGCTTTTCAACTGTTTGAGCTATATCAGGGGACACTATTAGCCGGTGAATTAGAACGACTAATTGATGACGCAAGAAGTACGCTTCGTACTGCTGAGCGTGAATTGGATATATTAATTGACGAAGGCGATTTAAGTGTCGATCATACCGATGTATTTGAGCTTCAAATTTTTAAATATGAATTCGAATCGGAAGTAACAGAAATTCAACAGGCACTTCGTTTCTTAAATAGAGCATGGAGTATAGCTTTAGGAAGTCCTGAAAATGTTGTGTATTTACCCGATACAGTATTTATCGATCCAATTGATGTAGTGATTGAGGACGTTACTCAGTACGAAATGTACGCCGGAATGGGCAGACCGGAAATAAAACAAATTAACGCAGTAGTGCAGGCAGCCGAATTCGGATTCAAAGCCACATCAGCCCAAAATTTACCAAGTTTTTTTATTGGTGCTAATGCACGATATGCCTTTGCTCCAAACCGACCCCGCCAACGTAATCCGTTTATCAGTAATCCGAGCAATACTTCAAGTTTATTGGTTGGTATCGGAATACAGCAACCGCTTAATTTCTTTGTTCAACGCAGTAGAACAGAACGTGCAAGAAATCAGTTGCGTCAATCTAAATATGCCCGGGAAGCCGTAAGCGAAGGCGTTATCATAGAAATAAATGAAGCTTACAGTGATTTGATAGTAGCTAAATCAAAGCTCGACAATACTTACAAAGCCTTAGACGTTAGTAGGCAGTGGCTTAGACAAGAACAGCTGGACTACGACATTGGATTTGGTGAAGTTCGAAATCTTATTGACGCTCTTGAAAGAAACCTGCAACTCGAAGCAGCATACAGACAACGAATTCACGATTTCAACGTTAGTTTAGCAAAGCTTTACCGGGTTACCGGTTTGTCTTTAAAAGAATTATATATCACTAATTAGAAATCAATTATGAAATTTTTCCTTTTAAATATTTTAGTAATACTATTTTTTATTAATTCACCTGCAATATCAACTCAGGCAGAGTTAATTGATAGTGCCAGAGCAATGCTGGAGGAAAGAGATAAGCAAATAAAAGATATAATAGGGGACAGAACGTCAGACTTTCCGGATGAATTACGCAATGAACTTCAGGGTATCATAAATGATGTGATTGATTACCGTGCAATGGCACAACATGCATTACTGGATACCTGGGATGAACTGTCACCCGAGCAACGGGATGAGTTCGTAGATATTTTTTCAACCATTATCCGCGATCAGTCATTAAATACATTGGATATCTATCGCGCTAATGTAACCTACGATGAATTTACCGTTGTTGACGATAATCGTGTGATTGCCCGTACAATAGCAACATTAGATAACGTTCGTACGCCTGTAATCTACGATATGGTAAAAGAAGATGGAACATGGATTGTAATTGATATGTCAGTTGATAATTTCTCAACTGCTGATTCTTATCAGAGATCTTTCCAAAATATTATTCGAAGACGAGGTTATGATGCCCTGCTGAATAATCTCAAAAGAAGATCAGGTGTATCATAGTTTGTATGATAGTGCGATTGCTCTTAAATTAATCGCATGAATCAACCGTGTACCGAGGGTTATATATTTACCGTTTACGGCAAGATGAAATATCTTCATCATGCTGTTACTGCTGCTTATTGTGTACGAAGGTATGATCAAACCAGACCGATTGCACTTGTTTGTGAACCACAGCACCTTGCTGAATTAGAAAAACACAACTTTGCTAAAATTTTTGACAAAACTGTTTTGTTAGGCGAAGGTCATGATTCAATTACAGGTTTTAAACATAATATTCAGGAATATCTGATATATGACAGAAACCTTTTTCTTGATTCTGATATCATATTACTTCGAAATCCGGATACATTATGGCAACGGTTAAGCGCTTTTCCATTTACTATTACTGGTTCATTAAAAGCAGACTATTTTTTTGGGGGCAAAAAAGGGTTTGGTGTTGTATTTGATTATATCTTCAAGCGGCGTGAACGTACTCTAAAAGAGTTTGGGCTTACGCATTTGAGCAGAGTGCAAAGTGGCATGATGTATGTTCAGGATGCTCCTCTTGCACAAAAAGTAACAGAAAGAGCAAAAAAATTCTTGTCATCTTCTCACCTCACTCATTTTACATCCAGAAAACATGAATCGGGTAGACAGCTGGAATCTTGTGAATGGAGTTTAGCTATGGCAATGAGCGACTTAGAGATACCGGTTTTTCCCTGGTTGATGGGAGCTGAAAGTCCGCAGTTGGATTATATCGATGACTTAGTTTCACATGATGATGAGTTCTTAAATACATCCTGTGTTTTTTATACGCATCCATTTGTGTATAGTTTGAGGGGAATAAAGAGTGATTGGATTAGAAGGTTTTTGATTGGTTTTTTTACCCGCTTGCCCGGTTTTGGTGATTATCAGTTGGTCGTTCCTTACGCCATTCATTTTGGATGGCTACACCAAAAGAAACCATTTTACGAATTTTCTGACCGAATTTGGGGACTACTGACCACCGGAATAATTTCCTTTGAAAATGCAGCTGAAGACGCAAGAAACCCTCATTCTTAATTCGGTGATTTGGGTAAACCAATAGTAATAGTAGCTCCTTTTTTTCCACCGATGCCACGAGTTGGCAGTTTGCGTCCCTATAGGTTTGTGAGGTATTTGAAAAGAGAAGGGTTTCATCCCATCGGTGTTACATTCCAAACCTCAGGAGCCGAACTTACATGCCAACAAAAAGACGATTTAAACGGTATTGAGCTGATAAAACTGAAAATACCTTTTTCATCAACCGGAATAAATGCGGGTACAAAAGCCACATCCGTGAAATCTAAAGTTGTGAAAAGTTCACCAATGAGGAAAAGATTGGACGGACTGTTTCCACTTGATTCGTGGTGGCCGGTTATGCACTACAATTACAAAGATATTCTTCAAAAA
>PXCK01000006.1 GCA_003566635.1 Balneolia bacterium
CTCTCTTTCAAGTGATGAATCAAATACCGATCCATCAGATTCCAGGTAGCCTGTGTAATGCACTACCAGAAAGTCTCTTTCTGATGCAACAGCACCAGTACCAACAACTTCGTCAGTAACGGTTAAACCTTCCGGGAACTCTATTTTTGGCTCAGATGAACAAGCAGATAAAATTAATATAGTTGTAATAGTTGCAATTGCAGCATAAGAAATAGTGCGCATAAATTGTTTTTCAAGATTAATAGTTTTGTGTTCAGTTCAATTAAAAAGTACTTTTTGAAGCTGTCTACTATACAAAATATGTCCCTTTTTTGTATCGAATTTAAAAGAATGGAGACCGTACTTTTCTGAACAATTTCATCTTCACATTTTAACACTAATAAAGAAGATTTTCAACCTATATATTTTTCTAAATTAGTTGCTTTAATGTATTGAAAACGGTACAATTAGAGAGGTTCTTAACTTTAATTATAACTCAAAACAGGAGGTGTCTATGGAGCATAGCACTTTTCTGGATGCAGCAGAGAACGGTGATCTCGAGTCAGTGAAATCATTGGTCGAAACCGGTACATCTGTTGACTCCAAAGACGAGCACGGGCGGTCTGCTTTATATAAGGCTGCCAAACACGGAAACCTGGATGTTGTTAATTACTTGATAGATAACGGCGCAGATATTGATGCAATGGATAACAGAGGGACTACGGCACTTTATTGGGCCGCAGTTAATGCACACAAAGATATTATGTTGGTATTATTGCAAAATGGAGCATCAACAGAAGTAACAGATGATCGGGGATGGACCATAATTGATCATTTAAAATCGAGCAACAATTTAGATATTCTGCAATCCTTAATGGAAAGCACATAACGATAATGCAAGAATAATGTCATTATCCAAGCCACGCAAAATCTGCGTGGCTTTTTTTATTGTTGCATAGCCCGTTCTGCTGCAAGTAATTGATAGGTTAGTTCTTCGCCCAAATGACGCTCCATAATATTACGGTAGGTTCTAGAACGTGTAAATCCCTTCCCATGGTTGAAGAAATCATTTAATAAAGTGTCCCAGTCAGAGTTAAGTGGTAGAATAAACCCAAATTGCTCACTCGCTAAATCAGCAACACTATGTTGGCGTAAAGGCATACCTCTATCAAGAGCCCTTAAAAAATTGTATACATCTATATAGGCAAAATAATCAGGATCAGAAGAAACCCTTTCAAGAATCTCGGTATTTGAGCTTGCAAGAGCTATCTCTAAATCAGGCCACCATGTATTTCGTATGTTTTCAATTCGAGCCTCGTGTAGAGTTCCTTGAAATGCTAAACCCTGCAACCCATATAATTCATCTTGAATGTTATCCATAGAAGATAGTTCATCAACTGAATCGTGGGTTATTAAAACAGCAACGTTGGTCATATAAGGTGGACTAAATCCAATTTCTTGCATTCTTTCTTGAGTGATTGTTACGTTTCCAAGTCCGAAAACTCCGCCATCACCATCTCTAACACTTGTATAAAATTCAGAAAAATTTTCAACAGGCTCATAGCTAAATCTTAATTCAATGCCGTTTGATACATTCACAAACTCAGCGAATTCCTGCATAATGTCGATAGCAACACCGGTCAGCTGGTCATTTTCGTCGAAGTAAGCGAATCCTTCAGCCGGCAAATAAAGTACGGTTATATCTGCATATCCTTTTGTGCGTGCTTCTTGCAAGGTATCGCCTTCATGACCATTACTACATGCAATTAGTGAGAGTATAAAAATTGAGAATAGTATTTTTGTAATTTTAAAGCTCATAAATCGTTTTTTTAGTGAATGCTTCAATTGATTCAAGTTCACGTATTAGGTGTTTTCTTGTATCAATACCAAGTTTCCAAACTTCAGCCTGTTTTTGTTTATAAATTATTCTGCCGGCTTCAGTTTCAATAAGAATAGGCTCGTAACCTATTGACTCCAAGTTGTATGGGCTTGCCATCATGTCTATTTTTCTAGCATACATAGCATGCTTAAATGTATCAATTATACACTCAGATGAAACAAATGGATAAAATTTATATGCCCATTTGTATGTATCCATATTTGTATGAATGCAACCGGGTTGCTCGTTTTCTAAGAAAGAATCCCTTGAGAGTTCATTTCGATTAAGTGGGGCGGCTTCAGGCGTAAAAAAGCGAAATGCATCAAAGTGAGTACAAGTAATAGGATTATCTTCTACCACACGATTTATTTCTTTCTCGCTCAATCTCAGCGGATAGCTTTCGTGTCGAATTACATCGGATTTATAAACCATAGCCCATTCATGCAATCCACAACAATTTAGCAGAGGTTTACGGCTATCAATACTTCTTAGAAGTTTAATTGTCCATGATAAAGCCTTTAATCTGCTATTTTTAAATTGATCAATAGTGAGGATTAAATCATCTCCCTCAATAGAAAACTCTTTGGGAAAATCATTTTTGTAAGCTGCTGCTTTTTCTAAGCGAGTATTGATACCGGGCGACCAAGTTGCTAACTTATTAGCTGAAAAATTGTAATACCTAAATAAAAAATCAACAACCGGATTAACCTCTTGCTTTGACTTATTTTTTTGATAATCACCAATATACCCTTCAACCTCAGCCCTGTGGGCAGATTGAAACTTTTTCCAGGTATTATAGTCGATTGAAGTCAAGCTCATTGATTTAACAGGTTTCTTATATAAAATGATTTTATACTTTGAAGTGTTTGAATATAAACTATCAAAACTTCAATTAGTAAGTCCTTTCGTATTTCTAAACTCTTTTTACAAAAATAATTAAAACTATCTATTAACAACTATTTATGATGAAGAAATTTAATGATTACAAGCTTATAAACCCTATGAGCTACAATGAGTACAGACAGTTAACGGATGATTTATTAGCAAAGGGTAAGACAACAGGAACAAACCATTCTGAGGATATGATTCATTATACCAAAATGAATGTCACTCGAATGTCTAGAATAGATAAACACATTTCCTTAATCCCTGAACTTAAAAGTAAGATTGAGGCAATAAATCAGCCACAAACATGGGTTGTGATAACTGAAGCATGGTGTGGAGATGCTGCTCAAATAGTCCCACTTTTTGATAAAATGGCTCGACTAAATGAAAATATTAAACTTATACTTGTTTTGAGAGACGAAAATATAGAGTTAATTGATGATTATCTTACAAATGGTGGAAGGTCTATACCCAAAATTATAGTTTTTGATAATTCCGGTTCAGAACGCTTTAACTGGGGACCAAGACCTGCTGACGCTCAGAAGCTGGTTGTCGAAATGAAGGAGCAAAAAATCCCATTATGGGACGCAGCAACTAAACTCCACGGATGGTATGCTAAAGACAAAACCCTGTCTACCCAAAAAGAATTATTCGATCATTTTAGTAAAGTAAACGAACCGGTTAACTGATTGACAACGCCGTTTGTATCCCGAGCACGTACAACATAGAAATACACTCCACTGCTGTTAGTGCTCATATCAACCGAAAGTGTATGCATACCCGCACTTTGACGTGTATCATTTAGCAGGGTAGAAACCACTTGGCCTAACGAATTGTATACAGTTATGCTTACATTACTATTATGTACCAACTCATACCTTATGTTAGTAGTTGGGTTAAATGGGTTAGGGTAAGCAGGGTATAAGGTGAACTCGTTCGCGATGTAGTCTTCATTTTCTGTTGAACTGTCAACAATCATTTCAAACTCAAGTAATTCGGCACGATAGCCTGGAATTTCTCCCAGTTCTATAGTACCAAGAATAGCATTTGAAATAACTACTTCAATGGGTTCTAAAAGTTCTTTCACAATACCATGACCTTCGGCAAAATATAACTCCGTACCGTAGTTATTTATTAGTCCCAGTGTAAAAGACTGAAAACCTATTAAGGGAACCTGAATTTGAACAATTAAGTCTATGCGTAGCGTAGGTTTAAACACAACCGTTTCAAACGTACCATAAGGTAGCTCCACGGTTTTGTCATCCAGCCTTTGAACGCTGGTTCTGATGCGAACATCCATCTCATCTCTAATATTAACTCCGCTTGGCACTAAGTCGAGTATATCTTCTGGTATATCAACTGTAAATGTATTGTCACTTATAGGCCAGGACGAATCTTCTTCAGCGGCTAAACGAACTATATCAATATCATCAATGAACTCGAAATCAACATCTAGCCCCAGGTCGAGCTCATCGAAAAATCCAAGATTTAAAAAAGACAATGCATCAGCAAAAACAGTATCTGCAATGGCTAAATATTCGTTTATTAGTTCTGTGTCATTATTTCGATATACGAAAACTGTACTCGGAACCCCATCTGTAGTTCCGACTTCAATATTTTCTAAAAGAATTTCTCTATTAGGCAATTCAAATTCAGGTTCTTCTTCGTCAATTGTTAGTCCTGTTTGTACATAAACACTTTTCATATTGGGTGTTTGCGGAAATAGACTACTCGAAGATTGAGAAACTGCCGTAGAAATGCATAATAAAAAAGCTATAAGAATTAGTAGAAATTGTTTCATAAAATTATCTCCTCAGTATAATCATGCTGCCATTGTCATTGAAGGTACGATTTACGTTTACAGCTTTGGCACGTATTCTGTAAAAATACAAACCCGAAGCCAAATTTACAGGCATATAATTAATTTCGTTTAAGCCTTCCGGGAAAAATGTATCAGGTAGCACACTACCTACACGTTGCCCCTGAATGTTATACAAATCTATGTGAACCTGAGAATCTTCGGGTAGTATAAATCGAATGCGAGTGTCGAAGGTAACCGGATTTGGGTAATTTGGTAGGATTTCAAATTTTTCAATAGAAGGGGATAGTATGACAGCATTACTTTCTACTACTCCGGCCGGGTTTGCAATCAATGCAGTATATGTGCCACTATCTTCCTGCGAGAATCTTTCTATTACTAACGTATTATCTCTTTGACCATAAACAGGTTCGCCATCTTTAAACCATTGTACTAATGGCTGAGGTATACCTGTGAATTGAACTGAAAGTACTGCCTCTTCATCAAAGGCAACTTGAGTATTAATGGGTTGTTGTGTTATTTCAGGGGCGACTAACGGACCATCATACTCGGCAAAAAGCCGAACTGAGGCAACTAAGTTATTTCTATTTCCATATCTAAACCAGCCGGCTTGTTGGCTCGACGGGGGTTCCACAAAAATCAAGGTTCTTGTTGGGTTATAATTCGGATTGGTTTCGCTTTGAGTTCCCTCGTCTATCAAAAATTCGATTCTTGATTCTAAATCAGATACGCTGAATATTACAAAAAAATCTTCTTCAGCTTCTACCTGCCAATTTAAAGTACTAACATCTATAGTATTTAGGCCTCTTACAACTCGTGCAATAGGTATTTCATGCTCGTGAACAATATCTCCTGGTCTAAAACCACCACCTGAAACCGCTTCAGCCTGATTTACAGTTATTAATAAACTACCAGCACCCAACACACTAGTGTCTCTACCATTCACAATAAACTCTATCTCTTCTATTATAGCATCAAACTCAGGTGAAAACCGTTTGGCCATAGCCATTATTCCCTGTCGTTGTGTATCGGTTTGGTCTCCGGGAATTTCTTGAAAAGCAGAAGGTTGAGCAGCGTAAGTTAAGTTTTGATAAATAAGCGGGAGAGTACTCCATGTTGATTCATATGAATAAAATGATACATCGGGTTCCGTGAAGCCACCAATGCCGGTATCTGTAGCCGTTGCAACCAAAATAATACGTTCAAACTGCCCTTCAATAAAATGTCCTCCCGGACTTATTTCAGACACCAAAACGTTTTCCCTTTCACCCAGAGGAATTGTTATCAATGCAAAACGGATATCACCATCACCGGAAATCGATAGCTCAAGGTCTTCAACTCCATTCCATTCTATGTAATTTACGCCTGCATATTCAACCTCCCGATTACCACTTCCCATGGTTTGACCCGGAAGGTATCTAAAAGTGACTTCAGTAGTTCTGAAACCACTTCTTCTAACATCCTGAAAACCAAATTGCCCTAACCCTACATTCGTATTATTGATATAATTTGAGATATGAAAATCTAAAAGAATATCTTCGAAGTTTAAGCCACTTTCCGCCAATGCTGAGTTATAAGCAGCTATAAATGGGCTTTGAGCGCGCGTTATACTGCCGGTAGCTTCCGGTCCCACACGTTCCGACATATACATATGAAAATTAGCAGCTCGTTCATAATCCCTCAGAACTGTGCCATCTCTTTGTTGACCTCGCCACAAGAAAAAAGGGCGGTTATATTCAATTGGATTTGTCAGGTAATTAGGTACTCTCCCATTATATCCGGTAAGTAATTCCGCATACTCCGATTGACCCTCATTCTGGAAAATTTGCAAATTGCCGTAATTAGCATGGATTAAATGCTGTAATTCATGCGCCGCTACACTTCTAACGCGTGTTTCGTTTATCAATTCGCTCCCATCTTGATATATCAAAGGCCTTGAATTAAGATAAATGATATCCGTACCGTTGCTATTGGGATTATCCGGATTTAAATCAACCGGATCAAAAAAACCGGCTATAAAGCTCTGTGAACCCGGCGTCCAACCGTCATTTATATCGGTAATTAAAATATTAAGCGTATTGGATCCGTCAACATTAGGTAAATCACCAAAATATTCAGTGCCAATATCAAGAATACCACGATTCGGATCAATAGATAGTGAAGGAGTTTCGAATCTCATAGCGGTCATCAGACCGTCAACAACCCGCTGATTAACTTTATTTTCCGCAAACTCACCGTCTTCAACCCAAATTAAAAGTTGTTCGTCTCTTGATCTTAGCGTAAAATTTGTTGTAATCCACTGGCTTTGATTTTGAATATTTCTAACCCTGAACGTTCGAGTATCACCAACCTGGGCATTTGAGTGCAGAGATTCGGTAAGTGCTCCATAAGGTGTTTCTATTCTTAATTCCCGGTATACCCTTAGTGCTTCGATCGATGTGGGATGCTCAAGTATACTTGTAACCGAACATAATTCATCGGTATGTATGAAAGAAGTTGTTTCAAATCCCCCGGAATTCCAAATAGCCTGCGTATCGGTATACTGACCATAGGAACCTTTACTGAGAGTTAGAAATAGAAGCGAAAAGATTAAGAGCTGAAAAATTTTAGTCATTATGGACTGATGTTGTGAATTGGAGTATATAGATTCGAATATAAAACACTATTTTTGAAAAAAGGAACTCGTAGGTGAAGAATGAAATTCTAAATATTGAATAAATGTTCCATTTTAATCAAATCAAATAATATTAAATGTGAGTTTTAAAAGTACATTTTTAGAAAAGATTGCATTGACAAGTGATTTTCCAATGGGCCTTGAGATTGAAAAAGCTCGTGGAACTTATATTTTTACCAAAGACGGGAAAAAGTATATCGATTTTATTTCAGGAATAGCTGTAAGTACGTTAGGACATTGCCACCCGCAAGTAATACAAGCTATTCAGGAACAAATTACTCGCCACTTACACGTAATGGTTTATGGTGAGTATATTATGGATGCTCAGGTTGAATTTGCGCAGAATATACTTAATCAACTGCCTGCTAAATTTGAACGAATTTACTTTGTAAATAGTGGAACTGAGGCCAATGAGGGAGCATTAAAACTGGCCAAGAAATTTACAGGCAGAACTAAACTTTTCGCATTTCGAAACAGTTACCATGGTGATACACATGGCTCCTTAAGTGTTACCGGTAGAAATGTTTATCGTGATCCGTATTTACCCCTTTTGCCGAATGTTCACTTCTTTGATTTTAATGGAGATGATATTTTAAACTCTATAGATGAAACAGTTGCGGCTGTAATAATGGAACCGATACAAGGGGAAGGAGGGATTATACCATCCAATTCCGACTGGCTAAATAAACTGAGGAATGTTTGCAATGAAAACGGTACACTACTAATATTTGATGAGATCCAAAGTGGGTTTGGAAGAACCGGTAAATTTTTTGCATTTGAACATTATGGAGTTGAACCTGATATTTTGTGCATGGCTAAAGCTATGGGAGGAGGGATGCCGATAGGCGGATTTGCAGCATCAAGTGAGATATTCAGTGTTTTTCGAAATGATCCCCCTCTAAACCACGTCACAACTTTTGGAGGTCACCCGGTTAGTTGTGCTGCCGGAAACGCTGCATTAAATGTGTTACTTTCTGAAAACTTAATGGCAAATGCTTCAGCTATTGAAGAAATGACAAAGAATATACTTAAAGCTGATGGCGTTGTAGAAGTAAGAGGTTTTGGTGCAATGCTAGGTCTTGAACTCAGAGATAAGGATATGACAGAAAAAGTTGTTGGTTACTGTTTTGAACATGGTTTAATACTTGGGTGGACACTTCACTCCAATACACTTGTTCGTTTAGCACCGCCTTTGTCAATACCTAAAACAACTTTAAAATCTGCTTTAAATTTAATAAAAACTGCAATTCAGCTTTATAAATAAAAATCTAATGTTTATATTAGATTAACACTTTCAACCAAAGGAGGAATGAAATGACAAAATTTAGGATTGCAGTTCCAACCGATATGTCGGAAGCTGGTAATACCGCTTTCGAAACCGCTGAAAAGTTTAGAAAGTTATTTGATGGTACCATAACTCCAATACATATTTTTAAGCAAGTGGTATGGCCTGACGGGATTAGTGTACCTCATTTAGATGAAATACTATCTGAAAAAGACAAGGGCAATATCAAAAAAAGATTACGAAGGTTTGCAGAGTCTTTTACAGAAGAGGGGTTCATTGAAGATCCGATATTGGATTACGGAGAGCCAATAACAAAAATTATTGAAAAAACATCCGGTTTTGATTTAGTTGTACTTTCCACACATGGTAGGAAAGGGTTTTCCAGAGCAGTCATGGGTTCAGTAGCAGATAAGTTAATCCGTAATACGAGAGTGCCTGTAGTCGTATCAAAATGGGGAAATCAAGGAAAATCCAACATTAAAAAGATACTTGTAACTACAGATTTTTCTAAAGAATCCTATGTTGCATTTGATGTTGTTAAAAAGCTACTTGGGCTTACAAAAGCCGAAGTAAGTCTGGTTCATATAATAAGCCTCGAACATTTAGGGGATATTAACCTGGGGCAAAAGTTGGCCGCTGATCGTGAAGAAGAATTACATATTCTCAAAGCCAAAAAGTTTAAAGAATTTGAAGATAGGGTAGAACCTGAAGTTCATATATCCAGTAATTCACCTCATGAAGCACTTACCAGAATGATTGAGTCAAGAGATTATGATTTACTCGTAATAAGTACTATTGGACAAACAGGTTTCAAATATATGTTACTTGGTAGTAATACTGCCAGCTTGGTACAAACATCTAAGTGTCCTGTTTATGTTGTTAAGCCAAATTATAGCGAATAGTCACAGATAAGATAGTAACACTACCCAAACCGGGTTCTTAGCCATGTTTTTATTTCGATAGCAAGATGCTACATGCTAATAAGTTATTATCTTACATAAAATAGCATCTTTAAAGAACTCGAGATGGGGGATTTTTATAGTGTATGGTCATATTTATAAAAAGCCGTAAATCATTCAAACACTGTTCGTTTATGTAAGTGATGTTTGTTAAATTTGGGAACTGAACAAGAAGAGCTAAAGTAACAATATAGCTACCTTCAATACTCAATTTTGAGATTTTTAATCATATTGATTCGACAATTTTTCATTGAATTAAGATTTACTGTAAATCTATTCAAGATGTAACTAAAAGATTCATCAAACCTAAATAATAAGTTTTGAGCAAAACTATAAGAATAGCATCAGGTCAGGGATTTTGGGGTGATTTACCAATAGCAGCTATCAAGCAAGTTAAACAAGGCCCTGTCGATTATTTAATGATGGACTACCTCGCAGAGGTTACCATGTCCATCATGCAAAAGCAAAAACTACGAAACGCCGAATTTGGCTATGCGCGCGATTTCGTAGATGTAATTGAACAAATATTACCTGAAGTTACTGCCGGTAAGGTTAAAGTCATGTCAAATGCCGGTGGTGTTAACCCATTGGCATGTAAAAACGCAATTTTGAATATTGCCGAAAAAGCCGGCATAAAAAACCTTAAAATAGCAGTTGTTGATGGAGATAATATTCTTGATGATATTGACCGATTGGTAAGTAATGGACACCTGTTGAAAAATATGGAGACAGGAGAAGAAATTGCAACCGTAAAGGATGATTTACTCAGTGCCAATATTTATTACGGTGCTGCACCAATGGTAGAGGCTTTAGAGTTAGGTGCGCATATTGTAATTACCGGCAGAGTTACTGACACGGGACTTTGTTTAGCTCCCATGATACACGAATTTGGATGGAGTTTTGAAGACTTTGATAAAATGGCTGCTGGCACTGTAGCAGGTCATATTCTCGAATGTGGAGCCCAAAGTTCAGGTGGAAACTTTACTGATTGGGAAACAGTACCTGATATGGAAGATATTGCATTTCCAATAGTTGAAGCTCACGAAGATGGGTCTTTTGTTGTTACAAAACACGAAAATACGGGTGGCCTGGTTAGCCAAATGACAGTAAAAGAGCAGCTTTTATATGAAATAGGGAATCCCGAAGAATACATTACACCGGATTGTGTGGCAGATTTTTCAAGTATACAGCTTAGAGATGACGGTCCTAACCGGGTTAAAGTTTTTGGTATAAAAGGAAAACCATATACTCCATATTATAAAGTAAGTGCAAGTTATCTGAACGGATATAAATTTTCAAGCACGCTTGTATACTACTGGCCCGACGCATTGAAAAAAGCTGTAAGAGGTGGAGAAATACTCAAAAAAAGGGCAGAAATGCTCAATTTAGATATTCAAGATTTCAGAGCTGAGTATGTAGGATTTAGTGGTTGCGATGAAACGCCTTTACCTGAAAAATTCGACAGAGATACTCCCCAGGAAGTACAATTACGCGTTTCTGTTAGTGGAAATAACAAAGCTCATTTAGATAGGTTTGGTAAAGAAATAGCTCCTTTAATTTTAACAGGCCCTAGTGCAGTTACCGGATTTGCAGGTGGCCGACCAAAAGCCACAGAAATTGTAGCTTATTGGCCGGCTTTAATAGAAAAGAAAGCAGTTAAGCCAAATGTTAGTATCTTTACCATTTAAAATTACAAATAACACAAAAAATTTATGCTAATTGGTATTATAGGTGCAGGACTTTCCGGTTTAGTAGCCGGTCGCAGACTTGCAAAAGCAGGTCACGAAGTAATAGTTTTTGAAAAAAGTAATGGGTTTGGTGGTAGGATGGCCACCCGATATGACAATACCGACCATGATATAAAGTTTGATCATGGTTGCCCTCATTTAGCGGGAAATGATCCGAGGTTTAAAGAGTTTATCCAGGAAATGACTGAAAAGGGTATTGTAAAACCCTGGTGTGATGGCTTCCATTTTTGGAACGGAGAACAAATCCTCCGGAGACATCCGGAGCGTTCAGCTCAGCAATTTTATTACGCTCATGGAGGTATGAATGAGGTTGGCAAATATTTATCGCGTTGGGTTGATGTGCGTAGAAATTCACGTGTAATTGGCTTTACCTATTTAGGCGATAAAAAGGGTAAGAAAAAGCCTTGGATGATTAATCTTGAAGATTTTAATGTTGTTGAAGTCGATGCCATTATTGTAGCAACACCGGCTGTACAAGCTTATGGACTGATTGAAAACACCCAAGACGAAACGGTTTTCAGAAGTATTATCAAAGATATTGATTCGGTTACATACAACCCCAAATTTTCCTTAATGCTAACCTATGAAGGCGAAGCAATACCCGAGTGGGAAGGAATGTATTGTAACGACAACACCATTCATTGGGTTGGAAATGAAAGCAGTAAAAGAGATAATAAAGGAAAGCTAACATTAGTTTGCCATTCAAAGGGAGAGTTTGCTCGAAATCATATTTTTGAAAGCACCAGTGATGAAGTGATTAGAACCGAAATGGTTTTGGCGCTTCGTAAAATTATAGGTGATTGGGCCGGTAGGTTTGATGCAAGTCAAATTCGTAGGTGGAGATATTCACAACCACGAAATTATTTCGACTACGACTTTGTTAAAGCAGGATATGACAATGCACCGGTTGCGATTGTTGGCGATTACATGAAAGGCGGTTCTCTTGAGCACGCTTTCCTTTCAGGTTTTGAGCTAGCTGAATACTGGATTCACGAATATGCTAATCACGTTTAGTGAAAGAACTCTTAAAATTAAATAGGTTTTTTTATAAGTATAAGGGCACTGTTTTACTCGGTGTCCTTTTTCTTGTTATGGCGAATGGATTCCTTGTGTGGATTCCTGTACTAATTCGCCAAACGATGGATGCTGTTGAAAAAATTGGAAACGAATACGAATTCAGTTTTTCATCTACTTGGGAGGTATTAATATCTCCGGAAGCCGGTACAATCCTGGCAACCAATTCATTTTTTCTTATGCTGGCGGTAGTTTGCTATGGAATATTGCTATATGCTACCCGTCAAACTCTAATTGTTACGTCGCGCAAAATAGAATATGATATGCGCAACGAAATTTACGATAAGATTCAAAAGCTCCCTCAATCTTACTATACCAGAAATAGTACCGGTGATATTTATGTGAGAGCAACTGAAGACGTAATGCGTGTGCGTGAATATTTTGGTCCTGCATTTATGTACATGATAAATACCATATCAAGAGCAGGTATTATTATTACCATTATGATATTGGTTAACCCGGTCTTAACCATGTGGGCTCTTTTACCCTTACCTATTCTATCTGTTTTTGCCTACTTTGTGAGCGGATATATTCATAAACGTTCTAATGCCATACAAGAGCAATATGCAAAATTAGCGGGTAGGGCACAGGAATCATTTTCAAGTATAAGGTTAATAAAAGCTTTTTCACGTGAAGAGCACGAGGCACAAAGGTTTGAAGAAGAAAGCGAAGTTTACAGAAAGAAAAAGTTAAAGCTTGATATTGTTGAATCTTTATTTCACCCTATTCTAAGTTTGATGATTGGAGCTTCTATAGTATTAGTTTTGTGGCAAGGTGGAATTATGGTTATAGAAGGTCTTATAACTGTTGGAAATATTGCAGAATTTATTATTGATGTTACATACCTAACATGGCCTGTTGCATCATTAGGATATACTATAAACCTAATACAAAGGTCAGCGGCATCACAAGAGAGAATTGCTAAAATGATGCGTGAAGCCGAAGAAAGTGTTGAAACAGATAGAAACGATTACGAAATATTATCGGAGAATGAAAGTGTTGACATTGAGTTCCAAAATGTAAGTTTTATTTATCCGGGAAGTGACGAAGCTGCACTCAAAAATATCTCGTTCAAAATAAAATCCGGAAAAAAAGTAGCATTTGTTGGAAGAACAGGTAGTGGAAAAACTTCTTTAATACAGCTTATACCTCGTATATTTAATCCCACAGCGGGCAAAGTTTTGGTAAACGGAAAAGACTACTTATCATATAAATTATCTGAATTAAGAAAAAATATAGGTTTCGTTCCTCAAGATACTTTTTTATTTTCCAGTACAATAAAGGACAACATATGTTTTGGAGTGCAGGATGCCAGCATAAGTGAAATTGAAACAGCGGCTGAAAGAGCACAAATTTTAGACAACATAAACGATTTTGAAAATAAATTTGAAACGGTACTTGGCGAAAGAGGTATTACGTTATCAGGTGGTCAAAAGCAAAGAACATCAATTGCACGGGCACTTATACGAAATCCTAAAATTCTAATATTAGATGATTCATTAAGCGCTGTAGATACCAATACCGAAGATCAAATTCTTAAATACCTTAGAGATTCATTTATAAACACAACAACCATAATAGTAAGTCACCGAATATCGAGTGTTAAAGATGCTGACGAGATTTTTGTTTTAGATAATGGACAAATATTAGAATCGGGTACTCATCAGCAGCTTTTAAAGCAAAAAGGATATTATGCAAATATGTATAAAAAACAGTTACTTGAAAAAGAACTTGCAGAACTTTAATAACAACCAAACAAACAAACACGAACTGTTGGCTTGATCGCCACAGCTTTATGAAGATTCATTAAGGAGATATCATCATGATTATCGTACCATTAGGAGTTGCATCGGCAACACCAACAGCTAAACGTCACCTTTCATCAGTTGCTTTATGGAGAGACGGTAAAGTTTTTCTATTCGACTGTGGAGAAAATGCACAAATGCGCGCCCTGCAGGCAGGGATTAAAAGATCAAAAATTGATTATATATTTATCTCTCATTTGGATGGAGATCATTTTTTCGGGCTTCCCGGACTAATTACCACCATGCAACTCCAGCGTCGTGATACAGATTTGCATATTATCGGCCCTGAGGGTTTAAAAGAATTTATTGAAGCCGCTTTAACAGCTGCCAAAATTGAGCTTAGCTTTAACATACACTTTACAGAAATAGCGGAAGGCTTTGAGCATCAGGTTGTGCTTGAAGACCCCGATTTTTACGTAGAAGCCAGACCACTTGAGCATCAAACGTTGTGTGTAGGATATCGTTTCCAGGAAAAAGACAAGCCCGGAAAAGTAGATGCTAAAAAAGCAACTGAAATGGGAATTTCCGAAGATCAGCAGTACAAAGACCTTAAAGCAGGTAAAGATGTTGAGTTAGCTGATGGAACCATTGTTTACTCTAAAGATATTGTTGGAGAATCAAGAAAAGGGCATAGCTTTGCGTACATAACAGACACACTTTTCTGCGTAAATGCGTTAAAGCTCGCTTATAAAGCTACTATATTATATCATGAGGCAACATTCGATTCTACACTTAAAGATAAGGCCGAAGAAACATTCCATTCTACAGCTGAAGATGCAGCTACTATAGCTGAAAAGGCTGAGGTTGACCGTCTTGTAATCACTCATTTTTCTGCTCGTTATACCAATCAGTTTGTATTACTCAAAGAAGCTCGCAGGATATTTAAAAATACATGGGTTGCTACTGAGTTAAGACCAATTATGACCGACCCTGAACATGAGAGAGGTATAATTAAGCCTAAGGTAAATATTGAGTCTGAATCTGGTTCCAACAGATCGCAACACCGTGGTGGCCGTGGCAACTACAATCGTGGACGCCAGCAACGTGGTGGAGGTGGTAATAGATATTACCGTCAGCGCCGTGGTTATGACAACAGAGGTGGTTACGATAATCGCCGTGGTGGTGGTCGTAATTATGACAACCGTGGTGGTGGCCGTGGAGGTTACGACGACAGAAGAGGCTATGATAATCGTAGTGGCGGAGGTCGCGGCGGATATGACAACAGAGGCGGTGGTGGCCGATCTTATGATAATCGTGGTGGTCGTGGAGGCTATGACGACAGACGC
>PXCK01000120.1 GCA_003566635.1 Balneolia bacterium
CCAGAGTTTGTCAGGACAACGGCTGCACGCCCCGATACCTCACTGAACCCCGCAAAAGCACGAAATCCTCCGGTTCCACCTCCATGATATACAATCACATCATCGTTTTGATTCATCACGAACCACCCGTGTGCCATCGATACCGATTCCGATATGGATTTGCGATCTGTTGTAGCCTGAATAAAATAATCCCGATAAGGGATATCTGTCTTGCCCGACATCATTTTCACGTATGATATCAAATCTGCTGTTGTGCTTCTTAGCTCGCCTAAACCTTTCACGCCGTCAAAATTCCAGGGTAAAACACGTTCACCTCCAAAAGTTGGCTGAGCAAACCTGCTTGAATCAGCTAAGATTCTGGAAGTTGAGTTCATTTCAAGTGGTGCTGTGAAATAATATTCGTAAAGATTATCAATAGAATTACCTGAAAGAATCTCGGCTATATTTCCGGCTAACATGTAACCGAGATTAGAATATGCAAATTGAGTTCCCGGCTTATACAGCGGACGGAAATCATCCAGAAAATTATACATCAAACTATTGGTATAATCCTGATACGGATCCATATCGTTGGCAGGCATCATATTCCCAGGTAAGCGTGGCAAAGCACTGTGATGGTTAAGCAAGTCTCCCACTTTAATATGCCTTTCTTCGTAATCACGAATGTTTGCGAATTCTGATATAATTTCATTTACAGGAGTAGATGTCGAAAATCCATTTTCCGATAACAAATGATGCAATATTCCGGCTGTAAAAGTCTTGGTAATGGAGCCTATTTCGTATATGGTGTGCTCATTGACCTCATAATTTGAATCAAAATCTTTAGTACAGATACTAAAAAAGTACACCTTACCATGTTCATCTAAAACTGCGATACTGAAAGATGGTGATTCATCCTGAACCATTCGCGCTTCCAAATATTCTGAAAAATCAGGAGAAAATTGCGCAAATGAATATTGTAAAGTAAATAAAAAAAGAGTGGTGAGAATAAGTAACGTTTTTTTCATTGTAGTTAAATTTGGGTTAAGATGCTACGTTCGAAACGAAACTTCACCACGCCGGTTTCAACCTCTAATCGTTTTTGGCAATTACCTAAACGGCGTGAATTATACCCGGAATAAACCCAAGAAGAGTTAATAGAATGTTAATCCAAAAAGCAGGTTTTATGCCTACAGTGAAAAAAACGCCAAGTGGTGGAAGGATGATGGCAAAAATAATTCTAAGAAGGCTCATAGTCACAAAATTAGTGGGTCAGGTTTCATTTTATAGTGATAAAATAGGTGAAATATCATACCGATTCTAATACCAATTGTAGAGGTGCGGATTTTTGCCATATGTCAAACCATAAATGTTTGAATCCACGAGAGACACATGTAGTGACGCAAAATTTTGCGTCACTACATGTGTCTTTTCATATATGGTAATCCACATTTATTCGGGTGATACCATAATTTTAACCTGGTTTTTATCCTTCACCAAAACCTCGAATCCTTTCGTAACTACGTCATCAAGTTTGATTCGGTCGGTAATCATGTCATCTCCGCTGAAATATCCCTGCCGCATAAGTTCCATTACCGCAGGATAAATATGACGATATGCAATGATTCCTTTCAGGTTTTTCTCTTTAATGACTATGTCGTTGAAGTTAATGGCAGCATTTTCCTCCCAAATACTAACGACAATAATCTCACCTCCGGCTCGGGTTGCATGGATACTCTGTTCTAGGACTTTTTCGATTCCGGTTACTTCAAAAGAAACATCAACACCTCCACCTGACATGTGATTGATTTCCTCTACAGGGTCGGACTTGGATGCATCCACCACAATAGCACCCATTTCTTCGGCTCTTTTAATGCGAGATTCTGAAACTTCCGATGCATAAATTTTAGATGCACCGGCAGCTTTGAGAGCGTCAATTACCATGAGACCAATTGGCCCGGTTCCGAAAACGGCAGCCGTATCGCCTGCTTTGAAATTACTTTGCCGAACAGCGTGCAGTGCTACAGCGGCAGGTTCTACCAAGGCACCTTGCTCAAAGGATAAATCATCGGGCATTTTGTGAGCCATATGCTCGCCAACTACAGTAAATTCCGAAAATCCACCGCCGCCTCCTGATAATCCATGAAATCCTAAAAGGGGTGACAGGTTGTAATCGTGCTCTGTGTAATCTCCGTCTTTATTCGGGGCATAAATTGGTTCAATAGCAACGCGGTCACCAACCTTTAGTTTGGTAACTTTGTCGCCAATTTCAACCACTTCTCCTGCAAATTCATGCCCCATAATTATAGGTGCTTTATCACCGGTTATTGGGTGGGGTTCATCTACAGGGATGAAGATTGGTCCTACTAAATATTCGTGCAAATCACTTCCGCAAATTCCACAGGCTTTTACTTTTACTTTGACGTTATGACCTGATGCGCGGGGCTCTTCTACTTGTTCAACCCTAAGGTCTTTTGCCTTATACCATACAGCAGCTTTCATAGTGCTTTCTCCTTTTCCAATTCATTGACTTTTTATTAGATGTCTGTAAATCTAAGATACCAAAATCTAACCTTAATGTTAGTTTATTGATGTAAAAGTGGGTTAGGCGGTTGCGTTCAATTTGCCTCTAACATCCTTCGCTGTATTTAATTTTAGTATTTTTTGAGCTAAATCCCGGCAATTTGATACCTTTAGTTCTCTAATTTTTTGTTTGAAAATGGGAATTCCGCTATCACTCATAGAGAAGGTCTTCAGCCCAAAACCTAATAACAAAGGTGCTGCTAAAATATCGCGTGCCATTTCACCACATACTGATACCGAAACTTCGTGTTTATTTGCCACCGAAATAACGTGGTGTATCAATCCAAGTACGGCCGGATTGAAGTAGTCGGCCAGGTGTGCAACCTTATCTTTTGTTCTGTCAGCCGCCATTACATATTGCGTGAGGTCGTTAGTGCCTATACTAACAAAATCCAAATCCGGAATCACATCTTCAAGCTGCATAGCAATGGAAGGTACTTCAACCATAATCCCAAAAGTGTAGCTGGGGTTTATTCCTTCGTCTATTAAACGAGTAGCTTCTTTTTGAAGGATTTTTTTTGCTGTAAAAATCTCATCAACGACACTAACCATTGGGAGCATAATTTTAACCGGACCATATACTGATGCCCTCAAAATCGCTCGTATTTGTGTTTCAAAAATTTCAGGATTTTCGACCCCATAGCGAATACCCCTCCAACCCAAAAACGGATTTTCTTCTTTTTGAATGCCAAGATAGCCGATGGGTTTATCTCCGCCAACATCCAATGTCCTTAAGGTAAATGGTTTTCCTTTTAATGCTTTAATTGCTGCAGAATACACACTGAACTGATACTATTCATCGGGTAGAGATTGGGTTTTCATGTATAAAAACTCCGATCTGAAAAGACCTACTCCTTCAGCTCCTTGTTTAATTGCTTGATGAATTTCATCGATATTAGCAGTGTTAGCAAGAACCTCAACTTGAACTCCATCAGTTGTAACTGCATTTTCAAGTTTTGAGACCTGAGCTTTTTTTGCCTGAGCTTCCCATTCTGTTTTAGCAGACTCCAACTCGTCAATTATGCTTTTATTGGGGTTTACAAACAGCGTAGCTTTACTACCGTCTATTGCAATTAAATCAGTCTCACTCAGTTCATTTATGATATCGCCTAATGCGAAAACTACCGGTATACCTAATGACCTTGCCAAAATAGCACTATGCGAGGTCTGACTCCCGCGTTTACATACAATACCTTTAATTTGTTCGGGGTTTATATTTGGAATATCTGATGGAACCAAGTCGTCTGCTACGAGAATTCCAGATTTTTTTGCATCATATTTTTGATTCGGCTCATCGCTTAATTTATTATAAACACGTAGCCCAATATCAATCAAATCAACAACTCTGGCAGCCATCACGTTATGTTCACCTAGCGATTTATATTCTTGAATGATGTGTTTAAGAGCGTGAATCCACGCAAATGTAGCAGATTTGGACTCATCAAAAACCAATTTCTCGACTTTGGTTATCAAACTTACATCGCTAAGTAATAATTTGTGTGCTTCAAAAATGCCGGCTTCTTCCTTTCCTATCGTCCGGGTACTTTCTTGGGCAAGCGTTTCCAATTCCCGTGTTGATGCTTCAATCGCATTCCGAAAAGCTATCCACTCTTCATTTTGATCATCAATCGGTGTATCAGAAACCTCAGGTAGTTTCAGCTCATAGCGGAGCACACTTCCAATAGCAACACCATCAGCAACCGCAAGCCCGGTATATACTGCATTGTTCAAATCATTGACAGTTGAAACAGCAGGCGTTTTATCGGGATTAAACTCTTGGGTCGGTTCCCCAAAATGATTTAAAAACTCGGCTTCAACTTCGTTAAAAAATTGTACTGCTTCATTACCGAAAACCTCAACTTCTACTTCATCATGTTGTCTGGCATTTAACAATAGAATATTATTCATGCTTGATGCATCAACAAGATCTGTTTTTTTTGACTGATTTCTGATGTGCATATTAGCATTGAATTTACCCGATAGCTGTACCAACCGTGCTGCCGGTCGTGCATGTAATCCGAGCGTATTTTTTAAGATGAACGAAGCTTTTATTGCTTCGGAATCATCAATTTTTTCTGCTTTAGGCTTTTCGGTTTGTTCGGGTGCTATACCGAGTTGATTCGTTTTTGGCTGAAGTGAGTTCCGGGCCTCTTGCAAAACCTGTTTCAAACTAAGTCCGGCAGAAATTGCACTAACAGCACTCATCACCCCTTCAACAATAGGCGCTTCACATAAATAGACGTTTTTCTTCTGCTCATCATCCAGAAAATCGAGTGCCATCTCAGTACTTAAAATGGCACTGCCCATGTCCATAAAAACCAAGACCCCATCATCGGAATAAACCTGCTGAATAGCTTCTAAAATCTTCATGGCATCGGTTCCGATGGGATTTTCTGGGTCATCAATTCCGCCGGCAACTGCTAATGGCACCTTACCCTGGCCCATTTGTTCAGCTAGCTTTAATATGCCCTCAGCTAAATCCGCACTGTGTGAAACCGCTACAATACCAATCATGCTTATGCCTTTGATGCGTCTCTCATGGCAGTTAGCATTAACGTAAGTGAAGTTGCACCGGGATCCTGATGATCTTTGCTTCGCTCGCCCAAATAACTTGCACGTCCTTTTTTTGCAATAAGCGGAATGGTGCTTTTCATACCTTCTTCCGATGCAGCAACTGCCTTATCAAGAGCGGAAGAAATATCATCTCCGTTTTCTATAGAATCTGAAAAAGCTGCCAGAGCGGGTGTATAAGCATCAACCATAGTTTTATCACCAACAGAGGCTTTGCCTCGCATGATGATTCCTTCTAACCCGGCTTTTAAAAATTTTTTGAGATCATCTCCACTTAGCTCTTCTTTACCATTAACAGTATTAGCAGCCTGCATAAACATGGTTCCGTATAGTGGTCCGGATGCTCCTCCAACTTTAGAAATAAGTACCATAGCTACTGCTTTACAAATCGAACCGATGTCTTTTTCCTCGTATTTTGGTAATTGTTCAATTACGTTCGAAAATCCACGGTGCATATTATTGCCATGGTCTGCGTCGCCAATTGCGGTATCAAGTTTTGTGAGATACGTTTTATTCTCTTCCATAAATGCAGCGGTTCGATATAGCCAATCGAGTACTTGTGTTTTTTTCATGATGATATTTATGTGATGTTAAGGGTTGATGTTAATTTAAAAACTATAAACCACCGAACAACATTCAACGGAGTAAAAGTCATTCGGTGGCATGTATTTATATTAAATGCATAGCGCATTTAAATCCCTCAAGAACTTTCAACTTATTGAGGTTACTTCCTTTCTATCTTCTAAATGCCGGTGTTAAAGCGGGTGCGTCCCAGAATTTGAGAATTTCATCATCCACTTTTAATAAGGTAATAGAACAACCTTGCATTTCGAGCGAAGTGATGTATGGACCAATGAGATTACGAACGACCTTGATTCCGTTTTTCTCACAAACTTCATTCATCTTATTATAAACACCATAAAGTTCTGATACAGGTGTTCCACCCATGCTATTAACAAAAGCAATTACCGAATCGCCCTTTTGGAATGGTTCGTCGGTTTGTTCAACTTCTATCCACTCGTCTTTTTCGAAGCTCCATTCTTTGTGTTTACGCGTGTAAGCAGGGTCTTCGATGATACCCATCGTCATCTCCTCGGTAATCTCATCTAGCGACTTCATCTTTTCTCTTTTGATACCCGGTTCGCCGTGGATGCCTATTCCAATTTCCATTTCATCGTCGCCTATTTCAAAGCTTGGGGAACCGTTGGCCGGAGTTATACAAGATGTTAATGCCATGCCCATGCTTCTTCCGTATTGATTTACTTTACGACATAAAGCACTCAATTTTTCAAGGTCATAGCCTGCTTCGGCTGCACCACCACAAATTTTTTCTACTAATACGGTTGTTCCAACGCCACGACGCCCTGCTGTGTACAAACTGTCTTTAACAGCAACGTCATCATCAATTATAATATTCTGAACTTTAATTCCATCAGCTCTTGCTAAATCAGCTGCCATTTCGAAATTCATAACATCACCGGTGTAATTTTTAACGATGTTTAATACACCTGCTCCACCATCTACTGCTTTTGCGGCTTCATACATTTGGTCGGGAGTAGGAGAGGTGAAAATTTCTCCGGGACATGCCGCATCTAACATTCCTTTTCCTACAAACCCACCATGCATAGGTTCGTGGCCCGAACCTCCACCTGAGATTAAGGCAACTTTACCTTTTACAGGTGCATCTTTTCGGGTGATGTAATAGGGATCGAAATGTACATTAATGAGATCGGCATGAGCAAGTTGCATGCCTTGTAATTGCTCTTTTAAAACATTATCTGGGTGATTGATTAGCTTTTTCATGATGATTCTTTCCAACTCTTTAGGTTATTTTTTGAATAAAAAAAACCTGCATCAACTAACTTGATGCAGGTCTATGATTAAAGGCCTTTAGAAGCTGATGCTAAATGCCATAAATGCGCGCTCTGTTTTTGGGTTTAGCGCAAATAAAACGCCCATAGGTACAGAAATATCACTTGATATTCTTAAATCACGGGAAGCGCGTAAGCCAAGTCCGTTAAGAACGAAATCTCCGTCGTAATCAAGATCAACGAACCCTCCGGGCTCAGAATATTGACCTGAAAGGAACGCACGAAGACCGGTATCACCAACTGAAAAGTTTAATCCGGTTTCTACATATAGTGTAGGCTCAAATCCGGTGGCGCCCCAAAATGCGTATCCAAGTAATAAATCGGGAGCTACATCGCCTTTACCGGCTAAAGCTACAGAAGCCTGAAATACATGAGCCGTAGTATCTTCATCAAAATCGAATACATCTGCATTAGCATTAAAATGATTTTCAATTTGAGGTCTAATGATAAATGAACCAGCATCAATAGTATAATTCATCCAGAATTTTACTTCTTTATAGCCATCACCATCCGGGGTTAATGCCAAAGGATGCGAACCCCAAAGTACAAAGCTGAAATCTCCATAACCAAATGCAATACTTGGCTGAACTTGTGGGGATGAACCTAAATCTAAACCGCGGTAAATAAACCTTGATGTAATATCAACACCGGGCGAGATGGTTAATTCTTGTGCAACTGCTTTTTGCGGTTGAAAGCTTGTTATCAATAACAATAATCCTAGAAATCCTACTAATGGTAGTAATAACTTTTTCATAACTGTAAATCTCCAATATTTTTTAATGTAACCGGATACTAACCTGTATCCGGTTGATGTTTGTCTTTAATTATTTTTACATGACTGCCATATACAGAAGCGCTGCTAATACTGCACCTATAGTTGGTCCTACAACGGGTACCCAGGAGTATCCCCAATCGTTGCTTCCTTTATTAGGAATAGGCAATATGGCATGTGCAATACGTGGACCGAGGTCACGTGCAGGGTTAATAGCATAACCTGTTGGTCCACCTAGAGAAAGACCAATACCAAGTACAAGTAAGCCTACCGGTAGCGCAGACAATGGCCCGAGGCCTAACCCAACTTCTACACCGTCAATCATAATTGGTTTGAGCATTTCACCATCTGCTATCTCAAATATTCCAAGTGGAAACCCTGAACCGAGATAAAACACACCAAAAACAAGCATAATTGTACCAATAACCTCTGTAGTGAGGTTGGAACCAAAGTTTCTTATTTCAGGGGCTGTCGAATGTACTGCTAATTTTGCACCACCATCTTCTGTCGCAGCAAAATGATCTTTATAGGCCAACCATACCAATACGGCACCTATAAATGCGCCAAGCATCTGGGCTCCTATATAAGGTGCAACCATGCCCCAATCGAACATTCCAGCAGTTGCCAGACCAACTGTTACGGCCGGATTAATGTGCGCACCACTAAAGTTACCAACTACAAATACGGCTGTAAAAACTGCAATCCCCCAGCCCCAGGTTATGACTATCCAGCCACTATTATTTCCTTTTGTCTGATTTAAAACTACATTGGCTACCACCCCGTTACCCAGCAGGATAAGTATAGCGGTCCCAATAATTTCCCCAAGAAATGGACTCATATCTTGATTCTCCTATATTAATTATGGTTTGTTTATTGAAATGTGGGATTAATTAAAGACTTGTTACACAAGCAAGTACCCCTCGGCCAGCTTGGTGTATTCTTCAACTTGTTGTTTTTCCCATTTTTTGTCGTACCCATGCTCTTTGGCAAGTAATCTTGCGACTTCGGGAGCCATTTCAATACTTGCTCTTGCATCGAGTAACAATGCTCTTGTTCTGCGCGATAACACATCTTCTACTGTCATTGCCATTTCCTTGCGGGCTCCCCACACCACTTCAGCTTTGATGTAAGGTAAGTTTGGATGAATCAATTCAGCCAGCTCAGGGTCTTCTTTGGCAAGCTTTTTCACACTTGATAATTCAGAACCGTAATGATAGAGGGGATCTGTTTTGTCGGTATTTTTTAACCAACCGTGTATGCGCATATTTTCAGTAATACATTTTTTTTCTTCTAATCCGGCTACGGTTGCAGCATTGTCAACTACATCCTGTCCCATTTTACGATAGGTTGTCCATTTACCACCCGTTATGGTAATTAAACCGGATTCACTAATAAGTAGAGTGTGATCTCTTGAAAGAGCAGCAGTATTGGTTCCCTCACCTGCTTTGACTAAAGGTCTTAATCCTGCAAAAACACTTTTTACATCGCTTCTTTCCGGATCTTTTGTGAGGTATCTGGCAGCGTGGGTTAGGATGAATTCAATTTCTTCCTCCATTGCTCTTGGCTCTAGAACAGGCTTATCAATTGGAGTGTCGGTAGTGCCAACTACTACGTAATCATGCCACGGAACAGCAAAAAGTACGCGGCCATCGTCTGTTTGGGGAACCATTACGGCAGAGTCTCCCGGCAAGAAGGATTTGTCAAGAATTACATGAACGCCCTGACTTGGAGAAACAATAGGTTTGGCCTCAGGGTTGTCCATTTTAAGTAATCCATCAGTAAAAGCACCCGTTGCATTAACTACAACCCGACCATTTACTTCTATCTCTTCTCCCGTTAGCTCGTCTCGTACTTTAACACCCTGAACCATATTATTTGCTTTGAGCAATCCCGTTACTTTCATGTAATTAAGCATGATTCCACCATGTTCATAAGCTGTTTGAGCAAGGTTTACTGCAAGACGGGAATCGTCGAATTGACCATCATAATAAATCACACCACCTCTTAAACCTTCGGGTTCCAAAGTAGGAATTTGCTTTAATGTCTCTTCCCGGGATAATATTTTTGAAGGACCTAATCCTAATTTTCCGGCTAGCATATCATATACTTTTAGTCCTACTCCATAGAAGGGACCACCCCACCATTCATAATTAGGAACAATAAATGCCTGATTACGAACTAAGTGTGGAGCATTTTGAATTAAAAGCCCACGCTCTTTTAAAGCTTCCAGTACTAAGCTAACATTTCCCTGTTGAAGATATCTTACCCCGCCGTGTACTAATTTTGTAGAACGGCTTGATGTACCTTTTGAAAAATCAACTTGTTCAAGTAATAATGTTTTATAGCCTCTGGATGCCGAATCAACAGCAGTACCTAAACCTGTAGCGCCACCGCCAACAATAATTACATCGAAATAAGCTGCATCATCTTTAACTGCAGCAAGCATTGCTTTTCTATCCATATCGTACTTCCTTTTCTCTAATAATTTTTAAAACAGGGTTCGGTATTTTTAACCGAACCCTTTCTTTACTTAAGTAAGCATCAACACATAATGCTATTTGGAATCAGCCCAACTAATAGAAGCATTTACAGCACGTTTCCATCCTTTAGTCAGTTCTTTTACTTTATCTGAATCCATAGATGGCTCGAATTTTTTATCAACTTGCCATTGTTTGCTTATTTCATCAACACCACTCCAATATCCAACAGCCAAACCTGCAAGGTATGCTGCACCAAGTGCGGTCGTTTCTGTAACTTTTGGTCTGATTACAGGTACTTCCATAATATCAGCCTGGAATTGCATAAGTGTATTGTTTACTGTAGCGCCGCCATCAACACGAAGTTCTCTAATGTCTATACCTGAATCGGCATTCATAGCGCTTAGCACATCTAATGTTTGGTAAGCAATTGAATCTAAAGACGCACGTGCCATATGAGCTGCTGTGGTACCGCGGGTAACACCAACTATGGTTCCTCTTGCGTATTGGTTCCAGTAAGGTGCTCCTAAGCCTGCAAACGCTGGTACAACATAAACACCGTCACTATGCTCAACTTCATTAATGAGTTTTTCGACTTCACTGGATTTTTGGATAAGACCCATTCCATCTCTCAACCACTGTACAACTGCACCGGCAATAAAAATTGATCCCTCAAGGGCGTATTCCGTTTTACCATTTACTTTCCAAGCCACAGTAGATAGAAGATTGTTTTTAGATGGAACCGGCTTATCACCAACATTCATCAGCATAAAACAACCCGTACCATAGGTATTTTTAACCATACCTTCTTTGGTACACATTTGTCCGAAAAGTGCCGCCTGTTGGTCACCGGCTATACCGGCTATAGGTACTTCTGTTGCAAATATGGTCGTTTTTGTTTTTCCGTAAACCTCACTTGATTGACGTACTTCCGGCAACATATTTCTTGGAACGTCAAAAATTTCAAGAAGCTCATCGTCCCATTCCATTGTATTAAGGTTGAACAGTAATGTTCTGGAAGCATTAGATACATCTGTAACATGAAGTTCTCCACGAGTGAGATTCCAAATCAACCAGGAATCGATGGTTCCAAATGCAAGTTTACCGTCTTTGGCAAGGTCTCTTGCTCCTTCAACATTGTCAAGAATCCACTTTACTTTCGTTCCGGAGAAATACGCATCTAATACAAGACCGGATTTTTCCTGAATTTTCTTAGCTAATCCCTTAGCTTTTAATTCATCACAAAATTCTGCTGTCCTTCTGTCTTGCCAAACAATAGCGTTGTATATAGGCTTACCTGTTTCTCTGTTCCAAACAACGGTTGTTTCACGTTGGTTAGTGATACCAATACCGGCAATATTTTTCCCGTTATACCCCCCCATAGTAACAGCCTCGGCTGCTACACCGGCTTGGGTTGACCAAATTTCCTGAGCATCATGCTCTACCCAACCGGGCTTTGGGAAGATTTGTCTGAATTCTTTTTGGGCTGTGGAAATTATCGAACCTGTTTTATCAAACAAAATTGCTCGTGAACTGGTAGTTCCCTGGTCAAGGGCAAGAATAAATTGTTCCATATCTAATTCCTCGTTAATTATTTTTAAAAAGTTGCTCATTAATAACATTTGGATGCTTATCCTCATCCGTATTTGGCTTTATTCCTCAAAAAAGGGCTTCCAAAATCTAACAGTAGTAATAAATGGATTTTCAATTAAAAATGAAAGTTAAATTTTCATTTTTTTTTGAAAGTTTTGTTTTGGCTAAAAACTGCCTAATAGAGTTAATATTGAGGCTTTTTAAAGGCTTGATTCAAAAAACTTATCATACTTATTAATCCGGACTTAGGTTATTTAGCAATTCCAATGCGTATTAGGCGCTTTATGCTCAGCTTAATTTGCACAAATTTTTCTCACATATTGAGCTGTTTTTGAAAAAGCGCTTTTAACTACAGATAATAAAAATATTTTTTTTGAAATTTCATAACCATAAGTAGTTAATATTTATATAATTCTGCTTGTTTTACTAAAAATTACTTTTGTATTTTGCATTTTTTGTAGCTGACAGAACTCTTATACTTTAGTCAGATATTTTGACTTGCACTCAGATTGGGTTGCATTATATTTATTAGAACTGAAATAACGATTCATAAAGAAAATTTTTTGTGATTTATATTTCTAAATCTTTTATATACATCTTTTTATGACTTTGAGACTATTCTTTGCTCTGACACTAATTTTTATTCTTTCATGCTCGATAACTCACGACGAGCCTATTCGGCTCTTTGATGGTGCAAGTCCTTGGCCGGATATTCGAGCTGAGCGAATTTCAACCCTTCTACCCCAGGCTATGGAAAGGGCGGGTGTTGATGCATGGGCAATTTTATGTAGGTCTAATAACAATGACCCATTAGCCCGCCATGTAGGATGCGAAAATGCCGTTGCTCCGGCAGTATTTTTTTTTGAGCTTCGGGAAAATGAAGTTTACTCCATAGCATTTTCTCCTCCGGGCGAAGCAATCGCGCTTCAAGAACTTGCACTTCAAGATTCTGTTATGGTTATTGATTACAGCGTAGGTGCTTTAAGAGCTGCAGCAGATTATATAAATGAAAATGTATCGGGTGTACTTGCTCTAAACTTTAGTGGCAGTAACGAATTCGCTGATGGACTTAGCTATACTCAATTCACGTCATTTACGAACATGCTAAATGAAAATATAAGAGAGCGTATTGTTTCGTCTGAAGAGCTTGTTTATGAGTGGCTATCTGTCAAACTACCGGCAGAAGTTGAAATTATGAGAAAGGCTGCCAAATTAACCGCTGCATGGCAGGTTGAAGCCTATGAAATGGTGGTACCTAATAATACTACCGATAGAGATATTGCAGATTTCTTAAACGCAAAAATGCGAGAAGCGGGCGTATCAGACGCCTGGGCACCCGACCAAAACCCTGCTGTAAACTCGGGACCCGACCGTGGTCATGCTCACCCCACTGACAGGGTAATCCGACCGGGAGATGTTATACAAATTGATTTTGGTATCCGCGTGTATGATATGTGGGTAACCGATATTCAACGATTTGCTTATGTGCTACAACCCGGTGAAACGAAAGCACCGGAACATATCCAACGATATTGGGAAGTTGCGAGAGAGGGTAATCGAATAGCATTTGACACAATGCGACCGGGCGTAACCGGACTTGAAGTAGATGTGGCCCAGCGCGAATGGATGCGGGAGAATGGTTCACTTGAAGTTTTCTGGAGTACAGGTCACCCGGTTGGCTACCAGGCTCATGATGTGGGACCCAGGTTAGGTGGTGGGCAACTTAACCGGGAAGTCGGCCCGGGTGCACTTAGGGAACTTCGTGTTGGAAATGTTTTTGCGTTCGATGGATTTTATAAATGGGAAATAGAAGGAGGTACAAAAACTATTAGCGTAGAAGAAATGGCTGTAGTTACCGAAAGTGGTGCAGAATACTTGGTAGCGCCACAAGAGGAATTAATTTTAATTCGCTAATTTAATATTATCTTACATCTAAAGATAGCCTTAACCGCTAATTTTTATATAAATGCATATAAATAAATCTCACTTAAACATTTTGGCTGTAGAAGATAATGATGGTGATTTCTTTTTGGTAGAGGATTTTATCTCAGATTATTTTGTTAATGCTTCACTTACACGTGTTGCTAATTTTGAGGGGCTGAAAAGTAAAATCCAAAATTCAAATTACGATTTAATCTTATTAGACTTATCATTGCCAGATATATCTAAAGACGATTTAATTACTGAAGCCAGTGAAATTAATGAGTCTATGCCTGTATTAACATTTACAGGTTACGAAGATATCGAATTTGCATCTAAGGCAATTGCTATGGGTATATCAGATTATTTGCTTAAAGATGAAATTACCCCGCACTATTTATATAAAAGTATTCTATATGCAGTTGAGAGGCACACGTATTTAAAATCAATACGGGAATCTCAAAAAAAATATGAGAATATATTCAATTCAAGCCCGGAACCAATATTAATAGTGAATAAAGATAGTCACCGTTTTACCGAGGTCAATAATGCAGCAACTGAAATATTTGGTTTTTCAAGAGAAGAATTTGGTGCTTTACATTTGTCGGAGCTGTTTGTGGAAGACGAATATTTTCGACTTATAAAGCAGCTTGTTCAATCACCCTGTACAAAGCTTGAGTCTTTAGATTGCAACGAGTATCTGCAGTTAACAAAATCTAAAAGGCAGATTGTTTCTGAGGTAAGTGTTAAAGAAATCTTAGTTAAGAACATTCCTTCTTATCTTATTTTATGTGTAGATATTACTGAAAAGAAAAAAAGTACAGAAACTATTAAAAATCAAAATGAACGATTAAAAAATATTGCATGGACTCAATCGCATGTTGTTAGGGCTCCATTGGCACGTATACTTGGAATAATTGATATGCTGGAACAAGAAAATCTAAATGAAATTGACCGTAATGAAATGCAGAAAAATATAGTAACTAGTGCCAAAGAATTAGATCAAATCATAAGGGATATTGTGCAAAAGACCCAGTCTATTGAATAAAGAATCCTTTTTAGTCTTTTTTTGGAACAGTAAAATAAAAGGTGCTGCCTTCATTCAAAACGGATTCTACCCAAATTTGACCACCTATTCGCTGAACGTGTTTTTTTGCGATTGCCAACCCTATACCTGTTCCGTCACTATGTTTATATCCTAGATTTTCATGATCACGCTGAAAAACGAAGAAGATTTTTTCAAAGTCATTTTCATTTATACCTTTACCGTTGTCTTTTACACAAAACTTCCAGTTTAAGTTTGTTTCTTCCAAAGAAATCTCAACCATAGGTGGGGTATCATCTTTCGAGTGAATGATACCGTTGTCTAGTAATATGTTTATTACCTGAACGAGGGGCAATCTATAGGTTTTAATTACCGGCAATTTTTGAGTAATAACTTGTGCCTTCTTTTCATCAATTAAACGCCTACGCAAAACTCTATAATCATCAACTAGTTTATTTAAGTTTACATCTTCCAATTCATTAAAACCGGTATCAACTCTGGAATAGGCCAGTAGATCTACTATAATTTTTTTCATTCGTGTTGCGCCATCCAAGGCATAAAAAATATA
>PXCK01000189.1 GCA_003566635.1 Balneolia bacterium
GCCGCCTCGGCCGAGTCGATCAGGGCCCGTTCAAACTCGTTGGCGTAGGTCCGTTCAATGGTTTTGGTGTAGGAACGCTCAATTTCTTCCTCTTCTATACTTTCGGTCGGGGATTGACACCCAACTAATAAGATTGTAATACCAAACGTGATTATGAATATGAGAAGTAAAGATTTCATGGATTTGAATTTCATAAACAAGAACTTTTTGTGTGCCATTATTTGTAACCTCATCTTTTCAATGCAAAAAAAATCGTAGACGAGATGAATCAAGAAACAAATGTTAAATGTTTTAATTAGTATAGTTTAAACATTTTAAAATACAAAGCAAAAATGGGGGGGGGTAACATAACTTTACATAATAGCAAATAATATGTAAATATTATGGGTAATAATGTTACATATAAATTGGTAGGTAATTAGGGATATGGCAGGTTTGTATACATGGCGGAAGAATCTCGTTGAAACGATTTACTACCGTTTCGCTGTGGGTAGCACAGACCCGGATCAACGAGATTCTTCGTGCAAAGATACCATAGAGCGTTTTTGTAGATTACCCACGCTTTTCAAGCATTACGATGATAACCCTTGAATGACGACTCGGCGGAGATATTGCAAAACCTTTGGCAGCCTATTTACTCAATACCCCTCAAAGTCAGGCAGGTCATCGGGGGAAATTTCTTTGAGTAAGGGAGCCTTCGCATCTTTTTCTGATATTAACGGTTGTTCAACTTTCCAGTCTATGAACAGGTCTTTATCATCCCATCGTATGGTTCTCTCATGCTCAGGAGCATAATAATCAGAGCATTTATATTGAAAATCGGCTTCGTCACTTAACACGGCAAAACCATGAGCAAATCCTTTCGGAATAAACATCATTCTGCGATTGGCTTCTGTAAGCATGGTTGTTACATGCTTGCCAAATGTGGCAGAACCTCGCCTCAAATCCACAGCAACATCTAAAACGGCACCCCTGCTAACCATTACAAGTTTGGCTTGTGGTTTCACTTTTTGGTAGTGCAATCCGCGAATGGTGTTTTTTACTGATCTTGAAATATTATCCTGTACAAACGTTTCGGATATGCCATTTTCTGCGAAAAGTTCAGCCCTGTATAATTCAGCAAAAAAACCGCGTGAATCACCAAAAATTTTTGGCTCAACGATGATTACATCCGGTATAGAAGTCTCAAGAAAAATCATATGTCCGTTTGCTCCATTTCAACTAATGCTCTTTTAATCCCTTCCCTGACTGAGAACCCTGAATGACCGGTTAATTTCCTGAATTTATTGGTATTTAATTTAGAAAACGATGGTCTTTTTGCTTTTGTTGGATAGGCTTCGGTCGGCACAGGACTAACATCTATTGAAATCCCGGCTTCTTCAAATATCATGCATGCAAAGTCATACCAAGTCATGGTTTCCATGCACGAAACATGAAACGTTCCTTTTAGCTTTTTTTCTAATAAAAGTAAAGTTGCTTCAACCACGTCAAAGGTAAAGGTTGGGCTCCCAAACTGATCATTCACCACATTCAGCTCACTGCGTTGATTACCAAGCTTGAGCATGGTTTTCATAAAGTTGCTGCCAAAAGCACTGCAAAGCCAGGATACTCTTATGATTAAATGGTCACATTCGGATTTATGAATCATACCTTCTCCCATCAACTTGCTTCGGCCGTAAACGCCAATAGGTCCGGTAAACATATTTTCATCATAACCATCAGGATATATATTAAAGTCATGCATATCACCCGAAAAAACATAATCGGTTGAAAAATGCACAAGTAAAACATCATGCTTTTTGCAAGCTTCAGCTAAGTTCCTTACCCCATCAAAATTTACGGCAGTCGCTAAACCGGGTTCATCCTCAGCTTGATCAACTTTTGTATATGCAGCACAGTTTATTAGTACATCGGGACTAAAATCCTCAATATGCTTAGTAATACTGTTAATGTCTGTTATATCAAGCGTTTTGGAATCGCTTGCAATAAATTCGAATCCCTGAGCTTCGAGATATCGAACCCATTCCGAACCTAACTGACCGTTTGCGCCGGTTACTAAAAAACGTTTTTTCATAGAAAAAAGGCTCCATTAAGGAGCCTGTTTGGTACTTTTAAAGTAACATATTCATTGGGTTTTCAAGCAACTTTCTGAAGGTCTGCAAAAACTCTGCAGCCGAAGCTCCATCCACAATTCTGTGGTCGCTTGAAAGAGTAACTTTCATTCGCTTACCCGGAACTACGGTACCATTTTCAACCACAGGCACATCACGAATCGCACCAACTGCCATAATACAAGCATTTGGTGGATTGATGATGGCGGTAAATTCCTCGATACCGAACATTCCAAGATTACTGATGGTGAAGGTGCTTCCCTCCATCTCGTCGGGTTGCAATTTTTTATCCTTCGCTTTTTGAGCAAATGTCTTCACCTGCTCTCCAATTGCGCTAAGACCTAATTTATCAGCATTTCTCACAACCGGAGTAACAAGTCCATCGGGAACGGCTACAGCTACTGCCACGTGCACTTCGTTGTATTGACGAATGAAATCGCCCATCCATGAACTATTAACTTTAGGGTGTTGAGATAAAGCAACAGCGGCCGCTTTCACAACGAAATCGTTAAAGCTGATTTTCACATCAGGCAATTCGTTGAGTTGAGCTCTTGCTGCAATAGCCTGCTTCATGTCAATATCAATAGTCTCGTAGAAATGAGGATTTGTGAACTTACTTTCACTTAGCCTGCGCGCGATAGCTTTTCTCATTTGAGAAATAGGAGTATCCTCATGTGCACCTGCGACTACCTTAGAAGAATCAGCCGATTTACTCGCAGCAGCAGGTTTTGAAGCTGATTTATCAAACTGCTCAATATCTCTTTTGATGATGCGTCCATTAGGACCCGATCCATTGACATCAGAAAGTTTAATACCTTCTTTCTCTGCCATTTTTCTAGCCAAGGGTGAAGCCTTCAAACGGGAATCATCTGATGATGATTCTTCCTTTTCTTTCTCTTGAGATGAGGCTTCATCTTTCTCTATATCACCAAAAAGCGGATCGAAATCCTTAGATTCTTTTTTATCCTCTTTTTGTTCGCTTTTAGACTCTTCTTTTTTCTTTTCGGATGACTCCTTCTTTTCAGAACCTGAATCACCATCTAACATGGAGCTAATGTCTTCACCTTCTTCCCCAATGATAGCCATTTTCCCTCCAAGTGGAACCGCTTCACCCTCTTTAGCAAAGATTTTTAAAATTGTTCCTGAGTCGAAAACCTCAACATCCATAGTTGCTTTATCGGTTTCAACTTCGGCAATTATATCACCAGAATTTACCTGGTCGCCTTCTTTTACATTCCATTTTGCAATGACACCTTCCTCCATGGTATCACTGAGTTTGGGCATATCAATTAATATCGCCATACGTTTGGTTTATTTCTGGGTGATTAATTTCTGTAGGTTACGGTCTTAACCGCTTCAATAACTTGTTTAGGGCTTGGAAGCCACAATTCAAGCAAGTTTTTAGCAAATGGTGCCGGAACGTCCGGAATGGTTACTCGTTGAACCGGAGCATCCAGATAATCAAATGCTTCTCTCTGAATCAGGAAACCGACCTCAGCAGAGAATCCGCAGAATGGATGAGTCTCATCTACAACCACGCAACGATTGGTTTTCTTTACAGATTCCACAATCATTTCAATATCTAATGGCTTGATGGTACGCGGATCAATAATCTCGGCTTCAACACCATCTTTAGCAAGTTGCTCGGCAGCTTGCTTGGCTACGTGGTACATTTTTCCGTGAGCGACAATGGTTACATCGCTACCCTCACGCTTAATTTTACCTTTTCCAAATGGAATGAGATTTTCTCCATCAGGTACTTCGCCTTTCATTCCATACATTTGCTCAGATTCAAGGAAAATTACGGGATCGTTATCACGGATTGCCGTCTTCAACATTCCTTTTGCATCCCCCGGCTCTGATGGATACATCACCTTAAGACCCGGAATGTGAGCATAGATTGTTTCGTAAGCTACCGAGTGCGTTGCAGCTAACTGCCCACCCGAAGCATTAGGCCCACGAAAAACAATAGGGATTGAAATCTGTCCGCCACTCATGTGACGCAACTTTGCTGCATTATTAATGATCTGATCAATTCCGACTACAGCAAAATTGAATGTCATAAACTCAATAATCGGGCGTAATCCGTTCATTGCTGCACCGACACCAATACCCGCAAAACCTAATTCCGAGATAGGGGTATCGATAATTCTCTTGCCACCAAACTCCTTGTACATACCCTGGGTAACTTTGTATGCACCATCATATTCAGCAACTTCCTCGCCCATCAAAATGATCTTTTCATCACGCTGCATTTCTTCGGTTAGGGCTTCTCTTATTGCTTCTCTAAATTGTAAAACTGCCATTTTAGATATTCTCCGATTTAAAAAATTCTGTTACTATTTTTAGACGTGGTAAGGATAATCATCCTGTGTGTAGGTATCCTCATAAAGCTCTTTCGGATCCGGAAAGTCACTTTCTTCTGCGAAGTCAATCGCATCTAAAACTATTTGCTCTATTTCGTCTTCAATAGCTTTTAAATCCTCTTCTTTAGCAATTTTGTTTTTGAGGATGTAGGTTTTTAACCGCTCAATAGGATCAAAACCACGAAATTCTTCTAATTCTTCTTTCGTACGATAATTACCGGGGTCACTCATTGAATGGCCTCTGTATCGGTAAGTTTTAACTTCAAGAAACCATGGTTCGTTTGTTTCACGAACGTCTTTAGCAACTTCCTGAACTTTTTCAATGATGGTGAAAACATCCATACCGTTTACTACCGCATTTTTCATTCCGTAAGCATCAGCCCGCTTGTGTAATTCGCCGGCACTGTGTCTTTCAACGGCAGTACCCATAGAATATCCGTTATTTTCAACCACAAAAATTACTGGTAGTTTCCATAGCTGAGCCATATTAAAGGTTTCGTTCAGGGAACCCTGATCAACCGCTCCATCACCAAAGAAACAGATTACTACCCGACCGTTATCATTGTATTTATTGGCCATAGCCATTCCTGCAGCTAAAGGAATATGAGCACCTACAATGGCGTGTCCACCCCAAAAATGACGCTCTAAATCAAAAAAGTGCATAGAACCGCCTTTACCGCGAGATACACCGGTCTTTTTACCGAAAAGCTCTGCCATACAACGACCCGGGTCCGAACCACGAGCAAGTGCCATACCATGTACGCGATATGCACCTAAAATATCGTCATCATCGTTTAATGCTGCCACAGTACCTGAAGATACCGCCTCCTGCCCGATATATAGGTGCAAGAATCCACCAAATTTACCTTTTTGATACATTTGGGCAGCACGTTCTTCGAATCTGCGTTGCTTGTACATACTATGGAAAAGAGGCAAAAGATCATCATCTTTTAAACCGAGGTCAGTATGCTTTTTCTTAGTTGGTTTAGGCAGAGTTGTACTCTTGTAAACCTTTCCTGTTGGAGTAAATCCATCACCGGATTTCTTTACCATGTCAATAACTATTTAAAGTTTAATAATTACAATTTCTTATTCTAAAGTTTTGAGGAATATATCCATTTTTTGGCGATTTGCCATTTCAAAACATGTCAAAACAAAGGTTACAAAACCTTACATTTCGGACTTAAGAATCGTTTCAATTTCAGAAAATACTTCAGGTAGTTTCTCCGGAAACCTTCCTCCGGCAGTAGCAAGATTAGGTTGACCACCGCCACCGCCACCTACTAATTTGGCAAGTTTACCGACAATAGAGCCGGCTTTTAACGAGGTTGATTTTAGTAAATCTTCGGTTACAGTCGCAACAAGATAGACTTTTCCGGCTTCTGAGTCGGAACTCCCCAAAATTGTAATCGCATTTTCTGCAACGCGGTTTAAAGAATCGTACCCAAGTTGTTTAAGGGTATTCATGTTTGCACCACTTACCTCACCGGCTATAAGTTTAATACCGGAATCGAGTACTTTTGCATTAGATATTAGTGTATCTAAAGCTTGAGCTGATTGTTGCTCTTTAATGGTGGCAAGCTCTTTTTCCAGGTTTTTTTTCTGTTGCAACAAGCCTTCAATAAACTCAGCCGGATTGACCTTACTACCTGCTAATTCTTTAACTTTTTCTAAAATTGTTCTTTCTTCATTTACAACAGCTAAAGCAGCTTCACCAGTAACGGCTTCTATCCTTCTGATTCCCGCAGCTACACTCGATTCTGATACTATACGGAAGTACCCCAGCTTTCCTGTTGAATTAACGTGGGTTCCACCACATAATTCGGATGAAAATTCTTTATCAAATGTGATGATTCGTACAGTATCTCCGTACTTTTCGCCAAACAGCATGGTTGCACCACTTTGTTTCGCTTCATCAAAAGGTACATCTCGTTTTTCGTCAAGATGGATGTCTTCCTGAATTTTTTGATTTACGATCGCTTCAATTTGTGATAGTTCATCACTTGAAACAGCTTTAAAGTGGGAGAAATCAAATCGAAGTTTTTCGTCATTTACCAATGAGCCTTTTTGAGCAACATGATTACCTAAAACCTCCCGAAGTGCGGCATGCAAAAGATGAGTAGCAGAGTGATGTTTCTCAGTCAACTTTCTTGTTTCACTATCAACATGAGCCAAAACGGGTGCTTCTACATGTTCGAAAACAGATTCGGTAAAATGAACATGTTTGCCGTCAATTTTCTGAACATTAGCAATGGCAATTTTTTCGTCATTTTGAATAATGGAACCAGTATCGGCTACTTGGCCACCACTTTCTGCATAAAATGGTGTCTTATCAAGTATGATATGATAGGATTCTTTGGCTTTTCGGTAAGCTATAATCTTAGATTCTGATTCAATCTCGTCGTAACCCAGGAACTCGGTATTGAACAAATCCGATTCATCCTTTCCATGCACAAAAACCCATTCATCTTTATCGCTATGATCAACTGCGAATTTCCCAGCTTTTCTGGCGCGTTCTTTCTGTTCTTGCATACGCTCTTGAAAACCGGCTTCATCAACCTTTAATCCTCTTTCACGAGCCATTAGGTTGGTAAGATCTATCGGAAAACCATAGGTATCGTGTAATTTAAACGCATCATCTCCGGAAATTTCACTTTTGCCTTTTGCCATGTCATTGAAAAGTTCAATCCCCTGACCCAACGTTCTGATAAAGCTTTCTTCTTCTGACTTTACCACATTTTGAACGTATTGAAGTTGAGCTCTTAACTCAGGAAATACATTATCAAATTGCTTGGAGAGTGTTTCAACCAACTCGAACATAAACGGTTTACGCAGATTTAACTTATCCCAACCGTATCGAATTGCTCGCCTTAAAATTCTTCTGATAACGTATCCGCGTCCATCATTGGAAGGAGAAGCACCATCGGCTATCCCAAAGGAAACGGCACGAATGTGATCAGCAATAACCCGCATGGCAATGTCTTTTTCAAGATTCTTGCCATATTCTTCTTTCGAAAGTTTTGAAATGTGCTTTAAAAGCGGAGTAAATACATCCGAATCATAATTGGATGATTTCCCCTGAATAACAGCGCAAATTCGCTCAAAACCCATTCCGGTATCTACGTGTTTATCCGGCAGAAGGCTTAGGCTCCCATCAGAAGAACGATTAAATTGAATAAATACCAGATTCCAAATTTCCATTACCCGCGGATCATCGGCATTTACCAACGTAGCACCATCCACTTTTTTACGTTCTTCGTCGGTTCGTAAATCAACATGAACTTCAGAGCAAGGGCCACACGGACCGGTATCACCCATTTCCCAGAAATTATCTTTTTTATCAAACTTAAGGATATGATTTGGATTGATTGATGTAACCGATTTCCAAAGCTCTATCGATTCTTCGTCTACAGGTAACCCGTCTTCTTCATCACCGGCAAAAACTGTTGCATAAAGTCTGTCAGGCTCTAATCCCCATTTATCCACCAATAACTCCCATGCCCACTCAATGGCTTCTTTTTTAAAGTAATCACCAAATGACCAATTCCCAAGCATTTCAAACAATGTGTGGTGATAGGTATCATGCCCCACTTCTTCCAGATCGTTATGCTTACCGCTTACCCGAATACAGCGTTGTGTATTTGCAGCACGTTGCCATTGCTTACCGTCTTGTTTGTATCCAGGTTCATCACCCAAAAAAATAGATTTGAATTGATTCATGCCCGCATTTGTAAATAAAAGAGTAGGATCCTCTTTCGGAACGACGGGTGCACTCGGAGTTATGGCATGTTCCTTTTGTCTAAAAAACTCAAAAAAATCTTGTCGAATCTGATTCGAAGTCTTCATAAAAATTAATTAAATCTGCACTTGGGAATAGGTTAAAAAAAGAAGTGTAAAATAACACTTTCAGCGCTATTCTGCTGAGTATAATTCGTGCTACTGAATACAAGCAATAAGTTGCAATTAACTTATTCCTGTTTCCCGAATAAACTTTTTAGCGGCCAATCTACTACTGAAATACCCCATTATCAAGCCTAACACGATCAAGGCTCCTGTTAAAAAATACCATTCTCCAAAAGGCCATGATATAACTCCGGCTTGTGGTAAATACCGAGGGATAACGTATTGAAATAAAGCCCACATCCCCAATATTGCAACCCCGGAAGCTATTAAACCTTGGAGCACCCCTTCAAACATAAATGGACGTTTAATAAAGCTGTTTGTAGCACCAACAAGTTTCATTGCTTTAATTAAATCTTTCTTGGAATAGATGGTTAAACGAATAGTGTTATACACTAAAATCATAGCTATTAGGCCAATAAACGCACCTAATAATATTCCAACTATAATCAATACCCGAAGTCGTTCTTCTAAAAGCTCCAGCCCTCTTTGGTTGAATGTGACTTCCTCAACCCCTCTGTATGATCTGACTTCACTCACCAATTCCTGTATCTCTGAAGCTCTTGCCTCAGGTGTTGTTATCACTTTAAAACTTGCCGGTAAAAAGTTCACATTACCCAACAACTCGCTTTCTACACCAAAATCAGCACGGAATATCTCCATCGCCTGCTCGCGACTAACAAACTCAACTTCTTGGACAATGGAATATTCTAGCAAAGATTGACGAATCGAGTTTTTGCGGTTTTCATCAATGTCTTGAAGGTAAATCTCAACTTGTACATCGGCACGTATAGAATCAGCCAATTCGTAAGCATTAAATGATACCCGGGCTAAGACTGCTAACAGCAATAATGAAAGTGCGATTGCAGTAATAGAAGAAAATGCAGCAAAACGAGCACGTTTAAACCCTGCGATACCTTCTTTAACTACATAAAATGCACTCATCACATGTTGATTTGATTAGTATTAAGACTCAAATATAAGCTAATTTTAGAGAAAATAGCAGTTGCTCTAAAGGCGGTAATCAATAATATCCCGGGGGAGGAAACTCTTAACATCATAAATTATTCCTTGTTCTGATTTTAAATCATCAAAATCAAAATCCAAGAACTCTTTGTGAGCTACAGATAAAATTATGGCATCATACTTGCCGTTAGGGTTCTCTATCATATCAAGGCCGTATTCGTGATTAACCTCATCAGGGTCTGCCCAGGGATCGTACACATCAACGGATAAATTATACTCTTTCAGCTCGTTTACAACGTCGATGCTTTTAGTATTTCTTACATCCGGACAATTTTCCTTGAATGTGATTCCTAAGACCAAGGCCCTGCTTTCCTTAATCGGGTTCCCTTTACTTATAAGTAGCTTAATGACTTCAGATGAGACATAACGTCCCATGCTGTCATTAACCCTGCGACCTGCAAGGATGATTTCGGGGTGATACCCTACTTCTTCTGCCTTTTGAGCCAAATAGTATGGATCAACACCTATACAATGACCTCCAACCAAGCCTGGTCTGAAAGGCAAGAAATTCCATTTTGTACCTGCGGCTTCCAGTACATCGGTAGTATCAATACCCATTTTGCAGAATATCTTTGACAACTCGTTTACAAAAGCGATATTAATATCCCGTTGGCTATTTTCAATAACTTTTGCAGCTTCAGCAACTTTTATTGATGATGCAGAAAAGGTACCTGCTTCGATAACTATTTTGTATACATCATCAATATATTTAGCAGCTTCAAGGTTAGAACCCGAAGTAACTTTCTTAATTTTGGTTACTGTATGAAGCTTATCACCGGGATTAATGCGTTCAGGACTATACCCTACAAAAAAGTCTTCATTAAATTTCAGATTGCTTTCTTTTTCAAGAATCGGTACACAATCGTCTTCCGTACACCCGGGATAAACAGTGGATTCATAAACTACATAGTCATTTTTCTTGAGAACTTTACCAACCGTTTCGCTGGCTTTTATAAGTGGGGTTAAAACCGGCCTGTGGTGCTTATCAACCGGTGTAGGTACAGTTACAATAAAAAAGTTACAATCTTTTAAGTCAGCAGAATCTGTGGTGTACTTAATATTTTTTGAAGCAACCAAGTCATCTTTTCCCACTTCTTTGGTTCTATCGAATCCACTTTTCAACTCATCGACTCTTTCTTCATTAATATCAAAACCAACGGTTGATATTTTTTTCCCAAACTCAACGGCCAAAGGTAGTCCAACATATCCTAAACCGATGATTCCTATTCTTAGGTTTTCCATAGTGTATTATACTTTAAAATAATCCCTATACCAATCAATGAAATTGGAGATACCCTGCTTTACTGAGGTTGACGGCTGAAATCCAATTAAATCGTACAAATCCTTCACGTCAGATGATGTTTCGGGTACATCGCCGGGTTGCATTGGCATCATATTTTTTTGAGCTTCCACACCTAATTTCTCTTCAATAGCAAAAATGAAGTCCATTAACTGAATTGGATTGCTGTTCCCAATATTAAAAATTCTGTATGGCGAAAAACTGGTTGCCGGATCAGGGTTCATACCTGACCATTCCGGGTTTGGTGCCGGGTGATTTGGAATAAGTCTTATAATGGCTTCCACAATATCATCAACATAAGTAAAATCCCGAATCATCTTGCCATGATTGAAAACATTTATGGGCTTCTTTTCCAGAATAGCTTTCGTAAATAAAAACAATGCCATATCGGGACGTCCCCAAGGACCATAAACAGTAAAAAATCGCAGTCCGGTGCTTGGTATATCAAACAAATTACTATAAGCATGAGCCATTAATTCATTTGACTTTTTGCTTACAGCATAGAGTGCTACAGGATGATCGACATTGTCATGTACAGAGAAAGGCATTTTTTTATTAGCTCCGTAAACAGAACTGCTTGAGGCATAAATCAGATGTTTAACCGGATTATGTCTGCAACCTTCCAGAATATTTAGCGTGCCAATAATATTACTTTCTATATAGGCGTAAGGGTTTTCGAGAGAATAACGAACCCCGGCTTGAGCAGCTAAATGGATAACATAATCGTAACCACCTGATTTAAAGATATCCTCTACTGCAACACGGTCTTCAAGATTGGCTCGTATAAATCTATAGTTCGGGTAAGTTGAGCTTTGAATCCATTTTCCGAATTCGGGTAATTGAGAAAAATCAAATCCGGCATATTTTAATCTGTCAAGTTTAATATTGACATCATAATAATCATTGATGTTATCAATACCATCCACTTGAAAGCCTTCTCGTACAAGCCTATTAGCCAAATGAAAGCCAATAAAACCCGCTGTACCCGTAATTAATACTTTTTGACTCTTCAATTTTAACCCGGGCTTTATCTAAATACGCTTTGATACAAGAAATATGCACCGAGAAAAGTAGTAGTGGCGGAAACGGTGAATACAAATATTTCCCAAAATGTAGGACGATACCTTGGTTGTATATAAAGATACATATCACTCTCAAGCGTAAAATCTCTCATATAGGATTCAAATGGTTTCCTTGCTCTATACCTGAAACGAGTGACGGTTTCTTCCCCCATTTCATTTCTTTCCATTAGATAAACGTCTACTTGAGGTCTGTAGAAATACCGAATGATTCCACCACCTGTGTTTAAACCCCCACTTCTAGATGTACCAATGTTGCCAATACCCCCTTGTGTTCCTACTCCTAAAGCAGGAGCAATGCCAGACAGAGTGAAATATTGCGCAAGTGATATCCCTCTTGGAATAATTACACGACCAGTAGGTTCAATACCCCCCCAAACATTAATAGTATCCACTTCTGCTGCTTGGGGTGCAAGCCTTATATGTGCAGGATCTAAAGGTATTTCAGGAAATTCAAATTGGGCTTTTGCATTTTCAGTTAATGCAAGGCATGCCAAGCCTGCAAGCACAACAAATATATATTTCATAAATAGTTTTTAAACGAGCTCTTTTTCTTTGTGGTAAGTTTCGTAGCCTTTATAGTTACTGTTATAATATTGGTTATGGTAATAATAGCTACCACTTTTCTTACGATCAAAGCCAGTGACTAATAAGCCAACCAATGGTGCTTTGACATGCCTCATATTTAGAATAGTTTGTTCAACCTCTACAAGTTTAACAGCGCTAAATCTTATACCTAATACAACTGCATCAGTTAGCTTCATGATAGGCGCAGCATCTGTAATGATACCATATGGAGCAGTGTCAAGGATTATATGATCATAATCTTTTGAAGCCTCAGTAATAATATCAAGTAATTTTTTACTGCGGCTAACTGCAGATGGACTTGGTGTTTTTTTACCGGAAGTAAGAATATCCAAACCCGGCACAATCGAATTTTTGACGGTGGAACTTATGGTCTCATTGTCAAAAATGATATCAGTAATACCGTGATTTCTATTAAGCCCAAATAGTCTGTGGACATTGGGGCGCCTAAAATCACAGTCCATCACTAAAACTTTTTTTCCGGATTCTACAAGTGCAACAGCCAAGTTTGCAGAGGTAGTAGTTTTACCCTCGCCCTTAATGGAACTGGTTACCATAATTACATTTAAATCACTATCCGGTTGGCTGTATAACAAATTACTAGCAAGCCTTCTGTAGGCTTCAGACGCTGGAGAAATACTATCAGTCAGCATTAATAAACCGGAGCTAATCTCATTTCCTTTAACCAGTACTGTTTTATTACCTTTAAACTGTTTTTTAACAACCTGATCAATATCAGGTACAACAGAAAGAACCGGTACATTAAATTGTTTGAGTAATTCCGGAGATTGTATGGTCTGGCGTGAGTACTCTACTACAAAAACAACAGCGATTATACCAAAAAGCCCAACTAATAAACCGAAGATTGTACTTTGTTCAATATTAGGACTGATAGGGTTATTAGGCCTACTTCCATAATCAACAACACGACCCATACCGAATACAGTCTGCTCCCAAAGAGCAATTTCAGCACCTTGATTAAGCATACGATTATACATCTGCTGGCTTGATCTGTAAGCACGTTCTATATGTGAAAACTCAAAAATTTGAAGTGGTATATCATCGAACTCAGCTAAAAGCTCCACTCTTTCATTTTCCATGAATGCAAGTTCTGATTCATTTCTCTCTAACTCGACCTGCAGATTAGAAATATTGTTTCTTATACCAACAATTTTGTTTAAAAAATCCTGATCGGAAGTGGTTAAGAATAAACTTTCTTCCGGATTATCGATGTAACTATCAATAATTTCACGCATCTCCATTTCAACAATTGCAATTTTATCAAGTGTTTGCTTATAAAATGGAACTATGCTTGGATCTTGTAATAATCTAGGGTTTTGAGCTTCTAGGCCTTGTTGCATCTCCCTCAAGTTTGTAAGACTCTGTCTTAAGTATGCATATCGTGGGGTAACAGAAGAAATAACTTGATCTGTGATAGTAGGTCTAATTCTATCAAGCTCTTGCTGTGTTCTTTCGATTTCTAAAACTAAAAATTCCCGCTTTAGTTTCAACATTTCGATATCGGCATCAAACCTAATGAGTTTTTCCATGTATTCTCTACCATAGTTTTCAAAATCTATTACCTGGTGTTCTAACATGGCATCCATTAGTCGAACTTGATTTCTCATTACCTCTTGTTCAAGTCGCTCAGTCTCTTCATTTATAAACTCTATCGCGGCTCTCGCTTGTCTTCTGGTAATTTGTGTAGACAAGTCCATATAAGTATTCATAGCCAAATCAACCATTCGTTTAGCTTCATCACGGTTTGAGCTAGTGAAACTCATGGTAAGAATGTTGTTTTGACCTAGTGAAATACGCAATCTACTTGAAATTCTTCCACCTATTACATCTATGTCATTGATTAATTCACCTCGATTGTCGAGCAAGAGAGGATAAATACTCCCGTCAGGCATAGTTCTCTCAGCTATTAACCTTTCACCTAATTCACGGCCAAAACTTCTTGAATTAAGCGCATGTATTTCTTGCTGTAGTGAACTACCCACACCTATACCATAATTACTCTGTAACAAACCCTCAATTGTGCTTGAAACATAAGTGTACTGATTGGGAGCCTGAGAGATTATCATCGTGCCACTGCTACGAAAGATTGGAGTTTGAGAACTTGCATAATAATGTCCGGCAACAGCCCCGAGTGCAGCAACTAAAATAATCAGCCATTTATACTTTAGAAGAATCGCAACAATTCTTCTAAAATCGATATTAATGTTCTCATTATCAGAATCACCCATGGTAAAGGCATCACCTTGATATCCGTTAAGGTATTCACCTCTGTAGGAACCGTTACTGTGGCCATTCGGTTTTGAAAAGTTGTTATCCATAAAGTGAAATGTTAAGCTTTCGGTTGCAATGGGTAATAGATGTAAATAACTAGCTTATTTAGAAGCTAATGAGTAAGATACCGAATAGTTTTTAAAATCGTAAGGCTATTTTTATTAAGTGCCTATAATACACAAAATAGTTAGCCTTTAAAGCTCTAACTCTTTGGCTCTGTTTGACTCTATATAGTCAATACATTTTTTTACATTCTGAGGTGAACCTATATAAATAGGGGTTCTTTGATGAATATGATTTGGCTGTATTTCCATGATTCGCATCCCCTTAGAATCTACAGATTTCCCGCCTGCTTGTTCTATGATAAATGACATTGGATTGCATTCATACATCAACCTAAGTTTTCCATTAGGAGATTTTTCATTCTCAGGATAAATAAAAATGCCACCTTTTAGAAGAGTGCGATGCAAATCACCAACCATAGAACCTATATAACGGGAAGTATAGGGTGAAGAAGATTCTTTATCTGTAAACTGACAGTATTTTATATACTCTTTTAGGCCTTCGCTCCAATCCAGATGGTTTCCTTCATTAAGGCTATAAATATTACCTTTCTCCGGAATCTTGATATTTTGCTCACTTAAAAAAAACTCCCCAATGCTCGGGTCTAATGTGAAAGCATCAAC
>PXCK01000035.1 GCA_003566635.1 Balneolia bacterium
CATCGGGTGTGCATAAGCACTCTTCAAGCTCACGGTAAACCTTTTCTTTATCCAGATATTGACCAATAAAAACCAATTCGTTTATTCGGTCGCCAAAGTCTTTTGTCCATCGGCTCATTATACGTTCCTCATTGGCTTGGAACGTAGGGTTTTGATTGCGTTCGATTTTCGATAAGGAATCCCACCAAACACCGACCGGTTCTGCATTCACCGATTTGCCCGCCTGGCTCCAGTTGATAGCTACACTTGGTCGTGAAGCAATCCACATCAATCCTTTTGATCGTACAATATTGGCAGGCCAATTATTGGTTATAAAATTCCAGAAACGGGCAGGATGAAATGGTACAGGTGTTTGAAAAACAATAGAACTCATGCCGTACTCTTCGGTTTCGGGTACATGCTCATTTTCGAGCTCTTTTATCCACCCGGCTGATTGAGATGTTCTTTCGTAATCAAATAATTTGGTGTTCATTACATTTGTGATGGGTACATCGCTATGGACTGTTCTAATGATTCTTGCTTCCGGATTTAGTTTTTTGATGACACCTTCAATTTCATTGATTTGCTCCCCCGATACCAAATCAGTTTTATTTAAAAGAATTACATTGGCAAATTCTACCTGATCAATTAACAAGTGCGCAATATTTCGCTGATCTTCTTCGGTTTCGTGCCACCCTCGGTCAATAAGGGAGTCAAGGGATTTAAGATTGTCATAAAAGGAGGAAGCATCCACCACCGTAACCAAGGTATCCAAGCTGCTAATTTCGGAAAGGTTGACAGGCAAATCCGGCATGTCAAAGAAAAAAGTTTGAGCAACTGGTAAAGGTTCGGATATGCCGGTACTTTCAATTAGGAGGTAATCGAATCGCCCTTCTTGTGCAAGTCTTCCAACCTCTTCAATAAGGTCTTCTCTGAGTGTACAACAGATACACCCGTTACTCATTTCAACGAGTTTTTCCTCCGTTCGGGATAAAGCTCCTGCTTCTTCCACAAGGCGTGAGTCGATGTTAATTTCACTCATATCATTAACAATTACAGCAACTTTAAGCCCTTCTCTGTTTTTTAAAATGTTATTTAATAAGGTGGTCTTGCCGGATCCAAGAAATCCGCTCAAAACGGTTACAGGTAATTTTTTCATGTAAGATGCTAGGTTTTAATGCAACAATGTTGCAAATTACATAGAGAGCGCAACAAAAGCAACAATGTTGCATTTATTTACGAATGTATCTGTGGTGGTGTAATTTTGATAGGAAGGCAGCTTTCTTCTAGACCAAATTATTCAAGGAAGAATAAAATTTGAATCTTAGACTTTAAAATATACTTTAGTTAAGGCCAGTCGGGTGGAGTAGGTGGGCGATTTCTTGTAGCCGGCTGTAGCGGTGGGCGAATTTGCCGGTTGATGAAGTTGCTTCCACCAAAGAGCATAATGGGCAGGCTTACAGCGGATTCCAGTAGTACATCTCCAAATGAAATTCCATATTCCTGATAGTGCCGCATCTTTTCAGGTACTAATCCTTCCGGTGGGGTGATACCGGCCAAAGTAGGTCTTTCCGGTGTAAATGATAAATGCTTAATAGGGTAGGATTTATGCTGAACGCCATCATATAGCAAACTGAAAGTATTCTGATATTCAACCAAAACGGCATTTGCCAAAGAATCGGTAATTGAGTTGGTAAAAAATAAACTTCGAATCTCAACAGAAGCCGACTCTTGGTTTGAATTTTGTTGCGCCACTGCATTTTGTGAAAAAACGAAACCAAATATAAAAATCACTCCAAAAATAGAAGCTTTATTTAAGTGATTTCCCGATAAAAGGTTTAATCTTTTCATTAGTGTACTTTTGTCTTTAGCAATGTTTCGTTTCTAATATATGGATAACCATTTAAACACGAAAAGTGGCTCGTGGTTCCACTATTTCAAGTGGGAAAATAACATTATCCAAATCAACTATATTGAAAACCTTCCTGGGAAGTAGCCGATTTTGATATTAGAAGGTGTAGAAATAACACCTCGCTAATTTCCGAATTGGTACTCTATTTTCATATCAAGGCACTTGATATTCATAAACTTGAATCATAGGCACATCAAATTCATCCTGAGATAGCATGGCTATTCTTCCATAACGAATATTCACAATTGAGCCTTCATATTCTTCATCTACCCGACCCACTAGCTCACCATCTTCTGAGAAAACAATCCACGAATAACCCTCTTCTTCGATTATTTGCAACCAAACATATCCTAAGGGGTCATAGCGTATAGTACTTAACTTTCCTTTTATGTCCGGTATTTGTGCCATATATCTGGATACAGATAAGTCCTCCATACCGGTTGCTAAAATTAATCCATCTACAAATTCGCGTTTCTCTTCCTGTGTTACAGGTAAATCGGGTCTCTCTAAGTTAACCTTTGTAATTTTTTCACCATCATTCAAATCGTAAACTCTAAAACCGGTTACAGTACTGTTTGCTACAAATACCCGATCTCCCCAATATTCCATCATGTAGTATGAGTGATGTGGAGAAGAAATAGACATAATTTGTCGACCTTCGGGAGTAGTAATAGTTATTTGTTCATTTGGTGCAAATGCTAATAAGCTTTCATCAATTACAGTACCATCCTTGTCCATTTTCAAAATATGGTTAAGGCTTTCTTCGTCTGATGCCGAAGAAGACGTATTATAAATAATTATTTCTCCTTGATCAGATAAGTGGAAATATCGGGGAAACGAATCAATCAACATATCATACTTAAACGCTAAATCAGTTCCGGTAAAGTCAAAGAATACAAATCGCTGACCCGGTATGTCATATATCATAACCTGATTATCCTCTGTTACTCTGAAACTGAAAAAACGTTGAATTTCACCCGGGCCACGCCCATCATTTATTGCGCTGTGAATAAACGTGCCATTAGAATCAAAAATATGAAGCCTGTTTCGGCTAAAATCACCAGCTAGTACATAATGATCCTTTGTAATTTCCACTGCGGCGATATTTCCAAACATAATATCATCCGAATCGCGAATTTCATTTATCAAGTTAAATTCAACCTGCGGTGCTTCTAAGCTGTCATATTCTGAAGTTTCGGTTGTACAGGATACAAGTAAAAGAAAAAGGATACTTAGGGAGATGTATAATTTAGACATAAGCTTATTATTAGGTGTTTAAGTCTGTAGAATTAAACCATAATAAATATTTTTGTTTTTATGAACAACCTTCAAAAATGATTTTGAACTAATGAGAGGTTTTTATTTGAGAAAAACATCAGTTTGTGAGTTCCTAAATCTGACAGTTTTATGTTTTTTGAAATGATATATATGCGTAATTCTGCGAATTGTATTCATTATAAAAACTAATTAGTGTTTGATGTAAGAAATAAATTGCTAGCTTGTAAATCATTTTGGAATTAACCACGGATTGCGGTAGAGTAGAGCCGTCAGGGAAGTTAGTTTTTTTTTCCCCTGACGTGCCCCCTCATCAAACCGTACGTGCGGTTTTCCCGCATACGGCTTTCCTAAGGTTTTCGC
>PXCK01000149.1 GCA_003566635.1 Balneolia bacterium
AATCTTCACTCCATTCTGCAAATGTTAGCACTTGTTGATCATGCAATTGGGTTATATATACCAATTTTCCGGTATTAGGATTAAGATCGGCGAAGAAGGTGTTTTCTTTTTTAAATGTCAGTCCGTGTAGTGTTTCATCATCAATAGTATATACCAAGTTAGAAACACGGTTTCCGTCATCAACTGACATCAACAAAAACTGATCATTCACCCAATTAATTGAAATTATATTGGTACCCTCAACCATTATATCGGGATTGGCAATGTTAACTTTTAAACTATCGATGGATGAAAACCACACCCCCTGCCTTCCGTCAATATTCATTAGTAATACTATCTTTTCATCCCAAGTTGGTTCCACCTGTTCAATCGTGCCGGGATAAATGTTTAGGACATTAACTTTTCTATCATCAATTATTTCGTACAGTTGATTCGTGTCCTCAAAGACTGATAGTCCGAAATACCGATCATTTTTCTCAAAAATATTAAATAAACGGCTTGAATATTTTATTTTTGACGTATTATTAATCTTTCTGTTGTGAATAAAGCCATTCATTTCAAAACTGTTATCTTGAAAAGGATGTGTGGTATATCTTGAATAGGTAAATGACTCCCCGGATTCTGAAAGTATGAAATTCCCGTTACCTATTGATAATGTTTCAAGCTGTAAGGATTCCTTTCTGTCATCTAAATCGTAAATATAAAATCCTGCTGGTCTATTGTAGGATCCGCTTCGGTAATAAAGAACTTCGGTACCTGATATCCACTTAGGGTGAAAAATATTGCCGCCTCTTGTATTTGTCTCAATCATTTCTGCATTGAGAGGTTTAATTAGGTCGACATCCTCATATTTGCCCGTAAAGCTTTCTCTGTACTCTTTAAACAGTTTTGAAACGGACATTCCGGTTGCTTTTCGTAAGGTCCAACCATAGCCGAATAAGGGAAATTGGGCAAATGTTTCAATTGACTCACGCATAGTTTGTTCACCGTAAGTTTCCGCTAACCAGTTTTTAAATGCATATCCGCCTTTGTAGTGCCTGTCGCCGGGATTCGTATACATGGAAGTCATTAGCGTTTGAGCAGGACTCCAGGGGCGGTCACTATTCATAACGGTATTGGTATGGTTAGTAAACCATCCGTAGTTTCCCCTTCCACCTATACCTTCATTCAATTTCGATTCATAATAAACAGCTAATCCTTCATGTACGCCAAATGGTGCAGCACCGTGAACCGATTTGCCCAAATCGCCTGAGAATATAGAAATAAAATTTGCAAAACCAGACCTTGGAATATTTGAGTAGTGTAAGGCGTGAACCAACTCGTGAGGTACAACTGTGTAAAGCCAACTTCCTGTTCCGGGATTCAAAGAGAAAGATTTAATGGGAGGAGTCTCAATTTCTGATCGAAAAAAACCGGTAGTAACAAACCCGTTAGACAAATCATTGTGACTATTCAGTACTACCGGAAATCTTTCTAAAGAGCCACCAACAAGAGATTGAATGTCATCGTATTCATTTTCCAGATATAAAGCTGTTCGAATAGCGGCTCTGTCTTCACCTTTAGGAAATACAATTCGGAAATGGGGTGTGACAAGTTCATATCGCTCAAGAGAGGGCCGAAAACGGTTTTCATACAATTGTGCATGTAGATTTTCTACAATGAGCAATTTTGCCAATATGAAAAAAACTATATAGAGTAATATTTTTTGTTGATGCTGCATTGCTTTTATTTAAAGTGTAGTAAAACCCGCCACTTTCCGTAAATCACATGAAATTTAATAAATTCGTATATTTATGAACTTTAAAATATCTGATTTGTTTCTAATCAACACATAAAACTCACCTTTAAAAATTTTCTTCTCAAGATGTCTCTATACCCCCAATATGATGTAGTAGTAGTTGGTGGAGGTCACGCAGGTAGCGAAGCGGCCGCGGCCGCAGGTCGAATGGGTTGCAAAACCTTGCTTATCTCTATGAACCTCAACGCAATAGGGCAAATGTCGTGTAATCCTGCTATGGGCGGTGTTGCCAAAGGTCAGCTTCTCCGTGAAGTAGATGCTCTTGGTGGAATTTCGGGTAAGGTGAGTGATAGATCCGGTGTTCAATTCCGTATGCTAAACCTTAGCAAGGGTCCGGCTATGTGGAGCCCTCGTACACAAAATGACCGTATGTTATATGCGCAATACATTCGTGAAGAGCTTGAGCAGGTTCCCAATTTGTATTTCAGACAAGACAATGTTGTTGAAATTCTTATCAAAGACAAAAAAGCTTATGGCGTACGAACGCAAACCGGACAGGAAATTTTAGCCAAAGCAGTAATTGTTACGAGCGGAACCTTTTTAAATGGGTTGATTCATATAGGTGATAAGAACTATGGCGGAGGACGTTCAGGCGAAAGAGCCTCTAAAGGGATTACCGAGTGTCTGGAAGCGGAAGGTTTTATATCGGGTCGCTTGAAAACCGGTACGCCTCCCCGAATTGATGGCAGAACTATAAATTACGATAAACTCGAAGTACAACATGGTGATGATAATCCCAGCCCGTTTTCCTTTATGACGGATAAGCTTCCATCCAAAGAAGAGCAATTAACTTGTTGGATAGGTTACACCACACCGGAAGTTCACGAGGTACTACGTTCAGGTTTTGACCGAAGCCCAATGTTCAATGGTGCCATTAAGTCAACCGGACCTCGCTATTGCCCAAGTATAGAGGATAAAATTAATCGTTTTTCTGAGCGTGACAGACACCAGCTTTTTTTAGAGCCGGAAGGTTGGAACACTTACGAAATGTATCTCAACGGATTTTCCACCAGTTTGCCTGAAGATGTTCAATATCATGCATTGCGAACCATTCCGGGCTTTGAAGAAGCGGTTATGATTCGACCCGGTTATGCCATTGAATATGATTTCTTTCCACCACATCAAATTCGCAGAAGTTTAGAGACAAAGTTGGTATCGTCCCTCTTTTTTGCCGGACAAATTAACGGAACAACCGGTTATGAAGAAGCAGCTTGTCAAGGATTAATGGCCGGGATAAACGCAGCCTTGCAAATACATAAAAAACAAGAACTTGTACTTGATAGATCGCAGGCCTATATCGGTGTTCTAATTGATGATTTGGTAAATAAAGGCACGGACGAACCTTACAGAATGTTCACTTCCAGAGCCGAGCATCGCATTCTGTTACGACAAGACAATGCTGATCTCCGTCTTACACAAATTGGATATGAAATTGGACTTGCAACTCAGGAGAGATACGATCGATACTTAAAAAGAAAAGAGGAAGTATTTACGCTCTTCGATAAGCTGGGTGAATATTCAGTTCGCCCGGAAGTTTATAATGGGATGCTCGAAAACGTTGGTACAGCTCCGTTAAAACAATCTATAAAGTTTCCCAATTTAATTACGAGGCCTCAAGTTTCTATTGACATGATGATGGAGGCGGATCCGGATTTAAAAGATTTAGTTTATTCTGTGACAAGTTCACCCGTTGAAATTCAGCAGGTTGAAATTCAGTACAAATATGCGGGC
>PXCK01000086.1 GCA_003566635.1 Balneolia bacterium
CGTTGAGAACCCGAATAACCTGCTCGCATCAAATTGAATAATCGTACATCGGGATAATGCTCACGATATCCGTTATACACTAGTCCGGCCCAATCATGTCCGTAGATATTGTGTACTTCACGAGCTGTACCAGTGTAGTGAATCAGCCAATCAGGATGAACTTCCGGCTCGCCCAAATCACCCCACCAGCCGTGTATACCATAGGTATCAACCAAGTGCTGATAAATTCCCCAAAACCAATCTCTACCTTTTGGGTTATAAACATCGATGAGCCCGGTATTCCCAAAAAAGAAATCATACGTACCGGGGTTGCCAAGTGAATCGACTGCCAAAGCTCCTGCTTCTACGGCTTCATCCCAACGGTTGGATGTCGTTAGAATAAAAGGTTCGGTAATTAATACCGTTTTTACCCCATCGGCTTCAAGTTGTTCAACCATTGCTTTTGGATCGGGCCACATTTCATTATCAAAAGCAAGATTACCCATTGTGCCTTTCATTTCCTGACCAAACCAATACAAATCAATGATGATGGCATCAACAGGAATGTTTTCTTCACGAAAACGGGAAATAGTGTGGAGTACTTCCTCCTGAGAACGGTAGCCAAATCTACTGGAGAAATTACCCAAAGCCCATCTCGGGGGAATTGGCTGTAAGCCTGTTAACCGGGTATAATTTGAAATAACGTTCTCCCAGGAATCTCCGGCAATAACCTGATAGGTTTTTCTGCCTGAGTAGGCTTCAAACGTAATCGTATGATCGTTCTCACTATCAAGGTCTAAAAAGCCTGTTGTGGGGTTATCGAAATGAATGACATACATGTTTGATGACATAACCATTGGAAGGGTGTAGTTCATCAACTCAGAAAACGTTTGATATCCGTAATGCGCCCGATTGTAGAGTTCCAAACGATGGCCTCTCCTATTCATACCGAGTGCTCGCGCACCTCCACCCATCAAGGCTTCATATTCCGAGATACGGAAATCCACTTTAAACCCTTCCGACTCCTCATCCGGCTCAAAGCCGTTATACTCTCTAAAAAGTTTTCTATCAGCATGGTAAAATGAAAAGAATGATCGTGATTTTTCATAAACCACGCGCAAATTTCCGGTATCTAATGAAATGTAACGCTCATCTTCTGTTACATTTACTTGGGGAAACTGTGGCTCCATCACAACGGCATGTGACCAATCGTAAGAAGTTAATTCACCCTGCGCGAAAAAATTCACTTCTACAATATCAGGTGAGTAAAAAACAAGCTTGTAGGTCCCCTGTTCTTTTTCAAAGAAAAATTGGTTGTTATCAGCTGAAAATTGAGTTTGTGCAAATACCAAAGTGGGTGACATTGCAAGAATAACAGCAACAAATGCTAATCGCTTAAGGAATCTCATAGTCTTTAATTTTTTAACCGAATAAGTAATGTTAAAACCTATGATAAAACTTTTTTAGCTCACTTTTTTGTGATTCAGGAATTTTTTGTAAGCGTTTACATAAAAAATTGATTGTGCTATTTCTGGAGGTTTTTATTTTGTGGTGTCGACTAATTATTATCTCAGCTAGAATTATTGCATTACTTTTACCAATTCAATTTCAAGTAATCGCTTATAGATATTAAATACGAGAAGAATAGTCACATAAATAAGTACGGAAGTCAGAAAAAAATATGATAAATACTACATTCAGATTTCTGAGTTCTATCTGCGTTAATCTGTGAAAATCTGATTAATCAGCGGTTAAACGGGACAAGTTCCGCGGCAAAACCACTTAAGTGTATAATAAAATTAACTTTATTTATTATACCAATTTTTCTTTTAAAACTAATTTTTAGGTGAATAATTCGGGCTAAAAATTTTCTCCTACAAATCCTCAGTTTTTTACTTTTCTGAAAAGAGGGATGCTTATTATCATAAAAATTACAAATGATAGTAGGACTAACACCCAAATCGAAGGAACTTCAAATCCAATTGCTCGTGCGAGTGCTCTGAAGACATTGGTCAGTCCAATCAATAATGTCAAATAAATGATGGCCGTTGTAATACCGTTGTAAGCAAACCCATTTTTATAAGCAGGCGGTATCAAATCATTATTATTTATCAACAGGTACAGGATTATAGCAATGACCGGTAATATAATCCCATTTAAAGCCTGAGCTACAATGATAACCGGTATGGGTTGTAGCTGTAACAACCCAAATAGTAATCCTACGGCTAAAATAGTTACCCATACTCCTCTAAAGTAGCTACCTGTGTCTGCCCATTTTAACTTGTTTCCCTTGTTTTTTAGGATAGAACGAGCTGTTAAAGATGCTGCCAAAGCAGCAGTCAGTGCAGAACTTAAGCCGGCGCCGAATAATCCTATTGCCAGTAGCCAAACCGACCATCCGCCCAGTCGGTCACCTAATGCTGCAGCTAAAGCTTCAAAGGAAAAGGCTCCTGAAATAGCCATACCTGTAATTAAAATAGATATTGAAATAATCCCTCCCAGACCAATGGCAATGAACATACTAATCTTCATTTCACTAACAGATTGGCTGTGTTTCAATCCTGAGCCAAGAAAAATATTATAGGGGACCACAGTGGTTCCAATAAGTCCTAAAACTAAAAGTTCCGAACCCGGAGGTATAGTCGGTACAAAAATTTGAGCGAGGTTAAATTCAAATTCACCGATTACAAAAAAAGCGGTAATCAAAAAACTGAATCCCATTATAGCAACTACAAACCCCAGAAAAGTTGCTATTTGCCTAACACTCCCAAACCACAAAAGTAAACTAGCCGTAATACCAATGAATAATACCAATAGAAAGGTAGGGGCATTGCCAAAAACAATTTTTATTCCTGCCACTGCACCCAAAATATTACCGGCCTCAAAAGCTGCGCATCCTGTAAGTATTGAAACCAATGCTAAAATTAATACAGCTTTACCACCTTTCGAATTACCATATTTCTGTTTCATAGCTTCACCCAGAGTCAAACCCGATACTCTCGTTATCCTTGCCGATGCTTCCTGCAAAACAAAACATGCCAAGGTGGAGAACAATAGTGCCCAGATTAGAGAAGCTCCAAACCCCGCGCCGGCTGAGGCCGCAGTTGTTACAGTACCGGGTCCAATAAAAGCGGCTGCCAACACTGACCAAAACAACACATTTACTACACGATTTTTCACTAGAGTCTTTTTGCTTTAAATTTTAAAGTTATTGCTTATCAGGATTTCCAAATCCCCCACCCCCCGGTGTATATAGTTCAAAAGCATCTCCGGGATTCAAGTCTGCCTGATCCTTCCATTCGAGTTTTATTCGCCGTCCATTTTTCACAATCCATTGAGACCCCGTCATTCCCGCTTCACCCTCACCTAAACCATAAGGTTGAATATTGCGATGTTGCGTTAAAACCGATAACTGAACCGGTTCAAGAAATGTGAGTTTTCGTACAATTCCATCACCCCCATTCCATTTTCCCTTTCCACCGGATTCTTTCCGAATCTTGTATTCATCCAATCGAACAGGATAGCGAAGTTCCAAAACCTCA
>PXCK01000090.1 GCA_003566635.1 Balneolia bacterium
AAAAATAATCGGATGGACGCTTTTTCACAAAAGTGAAATACCGTTATAACCATAATATGATCAAACAAATTGCCCGTAATCAAATATTGTATTCAATTGAACATACCATTCGCTTGGTAATCTCGGTTTCATGACCGCATCATCTTTAATAATGAACCGTTTTAACGAATTACAGAAAATAAAAATACAATCCTGCCAGTGGGATGGAGAACAATTTATACGAATCAAATAACTAATACACTCGGAAAAGAAGATAAACAAAGATGGTTGCAGAGATATCTTAATGTATGAATTAGTTTACTTGCTGTGTTCAATATACCTATGACAAAAAAAAGCCATCCGGATTGGATGGCTTTACTGTTATTAGGCTAAAAAAATTTTAATTAGGTTGATTTAGACCCCTTGTTGCAGATACCGAGTTTCCGGCTTGGTCAGTAACCGTTAACCGAACAGAATCGGCATTGCCTCTAGTTCTTACTTCCGTACTACCGGAGGCTGAGCTTCCGCTTACACTCGTTGTATTACTATCAACAACTGAGTTACCATTCAGAAGTTCAACACGCACAGATTGTAAATCACCATCTTGGTCAGTTACAGTCCAGGTAGCAGTTGAACGGGTCCACGGTCCGTTGGAGTTTTCGGTCGTTGTAAAAGATGTGATTTCGGGATCGTTATTTCCATCTCCTCCGTCTTCACCATCGTCACCGTCGTCACCGTCACCACCATCGTCGCCGTCATCTCCATCTCCGCTATCCGCTTCGTTTAGACCACGAGTGGCTGAAACAGAGTTTCCGGCTTGATCGGTAACGGTAAGTCTTACGGTATCGGCATTGCCACGAGTTCTGACTTCAGTAGTGCCTGAAGCCGAGCTACCACTAACGTTTGTAGTTCTGCTGTCAACAACTGAGTTACCATTCAGGAGCTCAACCCGTACAGATTGTAAATCACCGTCCTGATCTGTTACAGTCCATGTAGCGGTTGAACGGGTCCACGGTCCACCTGAGTTTTCAGAGGTTGAAAATGTGGTAATTTGAGGATCATTGCTATCGTCGTTATCTCCGTCATCATCGCCATCATCGCCGTCATCTCCACCATTGTCTCCATCGTCGCCGCCACCGTTATCACCACCATCGCCATCAAACAATGAATAGAGCATGTGGTTATTGGCTGAACTACTGTTACTCACTATATTTTTTGTAGAATTATCAAAAATAGCATTACCAACCTGTGATGGTGAAGCATTAGGGTTGTTTTGAAGATAAAGTGCTGCTACACCTGCAACGTGTGGAGCTGCCATTGAAGTACCACTGATGGTTCTAGTGGCAGAGTTGCTACCAACCCATGTAGAAGTAATGCTTGAGCCCGGGGCAAATATATCCACACAAGTCCCGAAGTTAGAATAAGAAGCACGGGAATCATTGTTTACAGTTGCACCAACGGTCATTGCTTCACCTACTCTCGCAGGACTAAAGTTACATGCATTTGCATTGCTATTTCCGGCCGCAACAACATAAGTTACACCTGAAGCTACAGAATTACGAACGGCATCATCAAGAGCAGCTGATGCACCCCCACCCAGACTCATGTTGGCAACGGATGGCCCGGAGGCATTAGCAGTAACCCAGTCAACACCGGCAATTACTCCTGAAACAGTTCCACCTCCCCTACAGTCAAGAACTCTTACCGCTACAAGTGTTACATCTTTAGCTACACCCCAATTTGTGCCACCTACGGTTCCTGCAACGTGGGTTCCATGACCATCACAGTCATCACCATTTCTTCCATCTGAAAAAGCGTCAAAGCCGGGTACGGCACGCCCACCAAAATCCACGTGTGAATAGTTAATACCGGTATCAAGAATATATGCGGTTACTCCACTACCGGTAGCAGTATAATTATAAACACCATCTAAAGGCAACGACCTTTGATCTATTCGGTCTAAACCCCATGTTGCATTTGTTTGTGAGTTAAAAGCATAAACCCTGCGGTCTTGCTCCACAAACTTTACATTTGGATTGTTCTTGAGTGCCTCAAGTGCACGCTCAGAAGCGCGTTCAGGCAACTGAACTGTAAAGCCATTAATTGCAGAGTTAAAAGTTTTAAGCACTTCACCACCGGAATTTCTAGACCATGTATTTATGGATTGCTCAGTACGAGGCGAATTATCTTTTAATACAACAATGTATTGACCGGGAATCAAGTCATCATCAACCGGTGTTTGTGGCATATTGTATGAAGGTTGGCTTTGCCTTACATTTTCATCAGGTAAATCTGTTGATATTGGCGAATCACACGAATAGATTAAGAAGGATAGCACAAAGAGGCTTATACCCCACTTGAGAAAACTTGTTTTTTTCATAAAAAGAGTTAGCAAGTATTGATATTAGTACAGTTAGATTGTGGTAAAAATTATAATATATTTTAACGTAAGTTGCAATACATTAAAACCCTTTAATTATAAATCGTTTGTTCAATTTCTCATTTGAACGGAAAAAGATCAGAAGAAAGTTAAAACGAATATATAAGTTACAGCTCAACAAACATGAAACATTCTTATCTATGAACAGAAGAAACTTTATCAAAAACCTTGGAATTGGCACTACAGGTATATTTATGCTGCCGGAAATCCTCTTATGGAAAAAAGACTCCGGTCCTTTTCATGAATTACGTAATGGTGTTGGTTACTTTACCGGCAGAGGTGGAACCATTGGGTGGTATGCCAAAGGGGATGCACTTGTGGTAGTTGATTCCCAATTTGAGGATACGGCAATCGGATTTGTATCGGGGATTAATCAATTTGGAAGCGGCAACACAAAGGTGTTGTTTAATACCCATCACCATGGGGATCATGTAGGTGGAAATCAGATTTTCAAAGATGATAACTATAGAATTATAGCACACGAAAATGTTCCTGAGCTTCATCTTCTGGCAGCAAGTGCACAGGGAAATGAAAGTCCGACTGTAGCTCAAATTACTTTCGAAAAAGAGTTTGCCATTGATGCCGAAGGCGAACATATTCGAGCAAAATATTATGGTAATGCACATACCGCCGGTGACTCTGTAATTTGGTTTGAGGAAGCAAATATTGCACACATGGGTGATTTGGTTTTCAACAGAGTGTATCCCTTTATTGACAGAACAGGTGGGGCAAAGGTTACCGGCTGGATTTCGCTATTAGAAACTGTTGCAAGCCAAGCTGATAATGATACTGTCTTTATTTTTGGTCACGGAAATCCGGAAAACGGAGTAATTGGTTCGAAGCAAGATGTGTTGGCTGGTCGCAATTATCTAAGCCACCTTTTGGGATACGTTACTAAGGGTATAAATGATGGGAAGTCGGTAGATGAGTTAACTACTATCGAACAGTTCGATGAATTTCCAAACCACATTAGTTTTGGTGCGCGTTTATCACTAAGAGCCAATATTGAAACAACGTTTTTGGAATTGACTGAGGGGTGATTGATGATATCTATTTATACAGGTGGGGAATGGTTTTTATTCTATTCTTTTTCCGTAGATG
>PXCK01000018.1 GCA_003566635.1 Balneolia bacterium
AGAAACTTTACGACCGGTCCTGTTGAGACTGATCAAGATCTGCCATTAGACGTATTTGGTGTTCTTGACCCAACTATCGGATTTGCAAATCTTCAGTTTCCCGAAAATGCTACCATAAATCAAGGTTCTGAATTTGATATATTTGCTCAAATTTTTTCTGCCGGAATTACCGATGCATTAACATCAGCTTACCCGTACATAAATGCATGGATTGGTATAAACAGTACAGATTCTAATCCTGATTCATGGGATGAATCAGTATGGGAAGTATCATCATTTAATACGATTGTCGATAATAATGGTGATCAACGTCATGAGTATCAACTTACTACAGGCTCCTCCCTGTCACCGGGAACATATTACTATGCATCTCGTTTCCAACTCTTAGACGGATCTTTCGTGTATGGTGGTACGGGCGGTTTTTGGGACAACGATTCCGGTGAATTAACCGTACAAGGTGGTCGAGATGTTACCTTCTCTGTTGATATGAATGTGCAGTTTCAATACGGAAATTTCGATCCTGAGGAAGATACTATTGACCTTAGAGGTGGATTTTCGGGCTGGGAATCAGTTGCACTAACAGAAACAGATACGGGTACCATGATTTATGAAACTACTATTACTTTATTTGGTGATAGTGGCTCGAACTTCGAATATAAGTTTTACCTTAATAGTACACCCGAAGGCTCTGTAGGTCCTGGAGATAATGGTAATAGAGTGATAGAACTTGGAGCAGTTGGTACACCGGTAACACTCCCAACTGTATTGTTTAGTAACTTCGACTATCCAGACCCTGCAATCACTTACGCAAACCTACAATTCCCCAACAATGAAACCATACTTTTAGGTCAAGACCTTAATGTATTTGGTCGGGTACTTGTAGATGGTATTACCGGCTCCTCCCTCCCGCCGCCGGGTATTGAGCTTATATCAGCCTGGGTTGGTTTTAGCGATACCGATGCTAGCAGCACTAGTGATTTTGAATCCGGCTGGACTTGGGTTGAAGCTGACTTACAAGCTTATGATGGAGATTTTGGAGACAATTCTGAATATGTAGCAAATATCGGGGCTGAAATAGAAGATCCCGGCACTTACTTTTTTGTTACCAGATTCCAGTTTGAAGTTCCCGGTGAAGGTGTCCAGGATTTCGTTTACGGTGGTTTCCCAAATAGTTTTTGGGATGGTACTGACCATGTTTCCGGTCAAGTTGTAGTAGAAGAATCTGTAATCGTTTGGCCGGGTGATACGAATAATGATGATACTGTGGATCAGGATGATGCACTTGCAATTGGTACTTATTTTGGCCAAACAGGTCCGGAACGAATTGATGCGAGCCTATCTTGGTCAGGGCAAGTAGCAGAGCCATGGGATCCGGTAGCTGCCACCTATGCCGATACTGATGGATCCGGTCGTGTTGACCAAACAGATCTTCTTGCTGTTGGTTTGAACTTTGGTGAAACTGTACCGGGAACTTTATTGGATACCTCACCACCTGTATTTACTGATAATTTACCCGGTATCGGACGCGGACAATACATTCAATTGCGAATATCACCGCGCAACCCGATCGACATTCAAGGAATGGCTTTCAATATTGAACTTTCAGGCGTTGAAGAAGACGAGTTTTCTTATCGCGACAAGATTTTAGGTGAATGGTCGCAAGAGTGGCTTGAAGCTAACAGAATGATTCGCTTTAACCGTGAGGAAGAAACGAGTTTATATGGTGCCTTCGCCCACATGGGTTTAACGACACCAAAGACCGCCGATTCATTCTTCGAGATAGAAATTCATCCTGAAGAGATGTATCTGTCTAATGCTAATCTACTAATTCATCGCATCACTATTGTTGACGAAAATGGTGATCAGATTAGGCTTTCGGCGGAAGATCTCAACTTCGACATGGTTGTACTTGGTGAAAGTGAAGTACCGGAATTACCAAGAACTACGGCTTTAATGCCAAACTATCCGAACCCGTTTAACCCGACTACAAATATTGTTTTTAACGTTAGTGAAACTATAACAGCCACAATTGATGTAGTTAATGTATTGGGACAACGTGTTGCCATTTTAACCCAAAACGAAGAATTTGCTCCGGGAACATACACTCGCATTTTCGACGCTACCAACTTGAGTAGTGGTACCTACATTGTGAGAATGTATACAGGAGAACGTTTATACAACAGAAAAATAATGTTGATAAAATAAAACTCGTGCTATGAGTTCAGAATAGCCCAATCGTAAAAACGGTTGGGCTATCTTTTTTTACATATACAAATAAGGTTTCCAGGTATCATGCACCGTACCGTTATATTCCCTTAAAAATAAAATATGGCTCGGTCTGTAGGGTTTTCTCTTTAATACCATATTCGCTTCTTTTGGGGTTCTGTTTCCTTTACGGTTGTTACATTTATTGCAGGCAGTCGTTAGGTTTTCCCAAGTATCTCCTCCGCCCCTGCTTTTGGGAATAATATGATCTATCGTTAAATCAGATGTACTGCCACAATATTGGCATTTATTAGAATCTCGTCTAAGAATATTCCTTCTCGACAGAACAATGTATTGATACGGAACCCTGGCATACCGTTTTAACCTGATAACCAAAGGAAATGAGTACTCGGTATTAATTGTCCTGATTTTCCTTTTTTCAGACTCGTGTAATAATTCAGCCTTATCCAAAAACAACAACATTATCGACTTCCGAACATTAACAATATTCAGAGGTTGATAATCCTGGTTTAATATGAGTACGTTTCCGTTCAAGCCAACTACACTTTATTCAAAGGGATTTTCTGCACACCATAAATATGATTTGCAAGACGTTCATTAAACGCAATATTGGTTTCAAATCGTTTACTACTATCTATAATTTCTATTTTTACTGAACCTCCGGCATGTAATAGTAATCCATCACCTAAATAAAAACCTACATGTTGAACTCCAACACCATCGAAACTAAAGTAAATCAAATCACCCGATAAAGCTTTTGCTAAAGAATTGGTTTTCTCTGTTGGGAAGTCTTCTATTTGATCACGAGCATCCCTACCCGTTTTTAAACCGTGCAATGCTAGTACCGTTTGAATAAACCCACTACAATCTATACCGGAATCTGTCCGACCTCCCCATAAGTATGGTGTCCCCAAAAACTGCTTAGCCGTTTCGAGTATAGTTTCTTTTTTGATTACATTACGCTTACCAACTATTTCAAAATCACCAAATGGAAACTGTAGCTTATCCCCCTTCTCAATTATAGGTGCGCCCGGAGGTACTATTAAAAAGTCGTTACCATTTGTTATTTTGAAAGAAGCGTAAGGAGATATCGTAACAGAAGGGTTACTTTCAAACGCCTCAGTAGCTTCCAGGTCTATGGGCGTAACTTGTGAGATACTAATCCAACCCTCGTAATAATCTCTTCGAAGTACAACCTGCATCCATCTATCGGTAACATCTAATACGTCGGCCGTTTCACCGACTAACATTTGAGTCACCATTTCTGCCTTGTCTGATTTATCAGCTCT
>PXCK01000147.1 GCA_003566635.1 Balneolia bacterium
CGAAGTCTCCGATTTATTTTGATTAGTGGCGGAGTATAAAGTCTGATTGCTGCGTTATGCTCAACGGCGTGCCGATACAGGGCTAAGGGCTACAAGTTCTCGTCTCCTAGGCTACATCGGGTGAGGTTCCAGCTCATTCCTCGCTGCCGCCGCCACCCACGCCGCTGTAAAGCCTCTATAGACTGTGGACTTTCCGTTCCTATCCCTGTCGCGGGCATGGTGGTAAATATTACCTTTCCACACCCCGGACTTCCACCTGTGACTACTTATGGTCCGCTCCTAAAGGGCTGTCTAGAAGGCCAATGAATGATATGGCGTATTAAAGCATTTTTTCACCACATAGTAATCATAGGTAATATTAACACCAACAGCGCGGGGTGAAAATTTAAATAAGGATTTCGTTAGTTAAGGATTTGTAGTCGTAACGTTTAACAACGTGACCTACCACTCCAATTAACCCACCACCCCAACAAATTCCCCAACAACCACCAGCTCTCCCAAATCATCGCCTTCTAAAACGATAGGCTCAAAACTGGAATCGAAAGACATTGGGCTCAAGGTAATCTTGCGGTGTGACCAATGTCCGTCGTTTTGTGCTTTTTCGCTGGCGTACTTTTTTACCGTAAATCCCGATTCATAATCCGGGTCTTGGATGCTGCGGTGCTGAACCAATACGGTTTTGCCTGCACGAGAACCACCGGGATCTTTTCGAAACAAACACCAAGAGCCGCTGGGGATAATCTTGTTCATAGACTCCCCTTCTACTCGGCAGACAAAATAGTCAGATTTGTGCGCAAACCCTTCCGGCAAAGAAACCCAAGTCAGGTCGCCCCAATCTTGCGCATGACTAAATTCACCGGCAGCAGCAGAAAGATTTTGGTATAAGGGAACAGCATTTTCAAATGGCTTCACCTCCTCAAATCCCATCGGGATGGGTTCCCAAGTTGAAGCTGGTACTTCCTCTAATTCCGGACTTTCTAACGAAGATTGCAATTTGGCAAAAATGCGTTGTAAATAGTTTTTCATGGCAGGATCGCAGGCATACACAAATGTTCCTCGAATCCCCCTATACATAATGGTCTTGTAGATGTTGACGATATATTTCTTCAGTCGCTCGTCGTCTTTTATACCCGACTTGCCATTGCGGTCGTGGTAATTCTCCCGAATAACCTCAATGCGATTTAATTCCTCGTTATACGTAATCTCGTGGCCAAAAATCACACCGGCATAATTCAAGTCATAGCCCTGCGTGGTATGAATGCATCCAACTTGCAATGCTGCGTTTTCTGAATTAATCCAATCGATGTGGGTATTATTCCACTGCAATTTCACACCCTCAATATCGATATCGAATTTACGCTTATCATTCTTGGAAGCCCAATTCCATGAATACCCGGCAATCATACGCGACAGTCCATGTTCGGCTTCCTTTTTCTGTATCTCATCATACAATTCCTGAAAAGAGAAAAAAAAACGCAAATCGTAATCTTCCGGAATAGCGATATCCTTCGTGGGACGACACTTCAATAAATTGTCGACAAAATTAATGTAATCCGTCCCGGCAGAAACCCGCATTTGAGATGTCAATTTTATCGGAGGCAGACTTTCACGCTTAAGGGCATCAAATCGTTCCTTGGGCAAATCCGAAGGTTTTACAGATTGTGCCTCGTCATAAAAGAAAATCTGGTGGGTACTTCGCATTAAAATCCAATCGAGTTGGGTTCCTTCGTTTCCCAGGCCTAAGGCGCGGTTGGTTGCGTCAAATGATCCGTAATTGGGAATGTTCTTTCGCTGTGCTAAGCGGTGCGCCTCGTCTACAATAATGATGTCATAATGCTTCTTAACCACATCAGAGGGGCTGATCACCATATTTGGCTTGAGTCCACCAACGTGCTTGAACACTTCTTTTAGGCTTTTGCGCAACGATGTCATAGGCACGACTAGTCCAATGCTTACATCTTTAAACTGCTGCTGAAAACGCTCGAGCAAACGATATTCGTCAAGCCGATACCCTTCCAAATCTTCAATTTCATCAGGCGCCGGAAGGGGCGAATGCAACAGTTTCATCAGATAGGTAGCCAAAATGGTTTTCCCGGTTCCGGCACTTCCTTCCACAAAAATGCTTTTACTGGTACGCGCGCTAAGAACTTCAATAATCTCCATTACCGAATTCCGCTGATCGGTTGATAGTGATTTATAGGGCGAATATTTGAACAAATTGGAATTTTCAATTTCCTCCAACGACTTGGTTACCAATTTTTCCTTGGCCAGTCGACTCCAAATTTCCTTAAACAGATCGCGGTAAAATGGACGTTCGTAGTAATTGTGATGAGTCAGTCCACCATTGCCATTTTGCAACGTATACGTGCTTTCCGCAGCCAAGTATCGAATGAGTTGCGATTCAATATCCAGCGTGGCTGATTTATTAAACCGATCACTACCAATGAGGGTGATGGTATTCAGTATTGTGCGATCTTCATTGGCAAAATGATTCTTAATCCGATTAAAGGCATTCGTCGTTTCCCCAACGTAGGCAATGCGCTTCGTATCATTTTTAATGATATAGACCAACGGCCACTGATTTTTCACCCAGCGGTTGGTTGATATTTCAGACAAGGCATCCCTGTGAAAGAGATACTTATTGAGGTCAATAACAATATCCTGCGATTGACTCATAGGTCGGTGTATTTTTTTGCACTACCCTTTGCTTTATTTACCGGGTATTTTTCTCCATTTTTTTGAATTTTCTCCAAAACCATTTCCTTCACGTCAAAACCATAATTATCAGCCAACAACAACGCATAGGCAAAAACATCAGCCAACTCTTCTTTTACCTTGTCTGTATTCGCCTCAGATGCATCTTTCCATAGAAAACTCTCCAGCAATTCTCCGGCTTCAATACTCAATGCCAACGCCAGGTCCTTTGAATTATGAAATTGTTTCCAATCACGTTGATCGCGAAAATCCGCTAACGCTTCTATCATTTGACGAATATCGCCATTGGGATTGTCTTTCATGCTCATTGGAAAATTATGTTGCTTACGAAGCCAAAAATAGTGTAGAATATGGGTATGGGAAAAATGGGGGTATTATTTATTCATTTCTATAAATGGGTATAACAAAACACTTTTCAGTACCCACGGAGATGATGACATCGAGTTTGTAAGACTTAGTTTTATATTTCTTGCCATCATTTGCAGTTGTCAAGGATTCCTTGACAACTGCATTAGAATTTAACTCTTTTTCCCTGAAGCAGTTATTAATATGCAAACTGATATTTTGCTTCGTTTGGTCGAAAAGTGTTGCCATTTGAGATTGGGTTAACCAAACAGTATCGTCTTCAAGCCTAACCTCAATACGTTCGGCAACTTCATCCGGTTGATACAAAATGATTTCGTTTTTCATCTTCAAGCTATGTTTTAAGTTGTTGGACTACTGC
>PXCK01000136.1 GCA_003566635.1 Balneolia bacterium
TATCAGGAGCTTTTTCAAAGAATATTCGAATTCCAGCAGGTACTTCAAATGTAGTTTTTTCATCAAATCGGATGTCGTAATTGCCGCTGTTTGCAGGAACTGAAAAACGAATTGTACCTATGGAAACGCGCTCTTCAAACTCTTCAGCTGTGCGTGGTAACTCAGGAAATGATTGACCGGCTAAAAGTTCTGCACTTAAAAACAGAAATAATAATATGAGGGGGAATAATCGATTCATGTTTTATTAAGAATAATCGAGCGAATCCAAAACAATTGATAGCTTATTACCAAAACACCACTTAAAACAAAAAGCGTTACTGCAAGCATGAAATCAAGATAAAAGATACCAACTGCTAATGCCAACAATCGTAGTAAAAAGTAGATAACTTCAATAATCATTGCTTTTTTTTGTTCATTAAGCATCATTGGGATAAAAGCAAGCGGACTAACTACAAAGGTGAGGTACATCCAGGGGGCAAGGTACCGTACAACAACACCACTCATAAACCATTCTTCACCCAAAATAAAACCAAAAAGTTGAGGACCGAAAATCATTAAAATACCGAATGGCAGAATTGCGAATCCGGCAAGGTAGCCAACAACCTTTTTAAAGAAAGCGTACACATCTTCTTTATCCCGGTAAATTTCTGATATTTTTCTGCTAAACACCTGAGCAAAAGCTGATGCAATAAGCTGAACAGGCATGTATGTAGCTTTATGAGCCATTGAATAAAGCCCAGTGAGGGTATCGCCAAAAAATCGGCTAAAAGCAAATATGGGCAGGTTGTTAGACAAGGTGTTAACAAACGAGTGAGGGGCATTATACTTTGGAAAGTTTTGGTATTTGCCTGCTAAAACGGCCAATCGGTTGGGGTTGATGCCATAAGCTTCTGCTTTTCGAATGCTTTTTGATTGATGCCAAAGGTAAAGAGTGCTAATGACATCACCCAAAACTTTCCCCCAAATTAAACCCACACTACCCAGTGATAAAAAACCAAAACCTACCTGTGAACTACCCATAATGGATGATTGAGAGGCTTTGCCAATGGCAATAGAAGTGTATCTTTCGTCTCGATTGAGCAGGTAGGATGTACATAAAAATGTTGCATAGAAAAAAGCAGAGAAGGGTACGAGGTATAGCCAGTAAACATCTGCCGGGAGGTTAAAAAATACATTTATTTGAACCCGAAAGGCTGCAATTACTAAAAATGCCAAAACAGATGTGGAAAAAGAAATGGTTACTCCTAAAGAGAAAACTTCTCGCGCATGCTTTTTTAGTTTGGGGAGTAAAATGGCATACTCATATCTGCCGGTAGCAACAGAAATGAGAACCACATAAAGAGAAAGAAAAACGGCATATTGACCAAGCTCGTCCGGGGTGTATAGCCGACTGATGACCGGAATTAATAGAATGGGCAGTAATTGAGCCGCTCCGGTACCGGAAATCATGGTTAGGACTTGCCGGAAAAATGCTGATTCTTTTAATTCCTGAAGAAATTTTTTCATTCAGCAAATATAAACAATACTCAAGACAACCGTTTAACCCGGATTGAATTCAACCTTCTATCATTTTGGAATAAAATTCATGATATAAGGAAAAGACGAAGGTAAAAGATTCACCAGTAGTTCTGTTTCATTAAGGTCAATCTCAAAAAAGGTGTTGTTGGTAGTATTAGAAATTACTACTTGTTTTACCTCACTTAGAAAATCATCAGAAAGATTAAATTTTAGAGTTAACTCATGATAGAATCTATCTCGGTCAAGGTTGTCATCTACTAAAATTTCAAAAGTATTTTCTTCAATTTCATTAAAGCTAACCGTAGCAGCATTTCTTTGGTAAACATATAAAGTAACATGGTTAAGCTGTGCCAGCCATAGGGTGCCTTCTTCCATCAACTCTTTAACCCTTAACATTTCGGCGTAAAACTCATCGCGGTAATAAAAGCCCCAACTAATAGGCCTGTTTACCCCATCGTGCCCAATTCCATGATAGGTACTTGTTATCCAACCACCTTGTTCAATACAAGGCTCAAAGTAGCTAAAAAACTCTTCCGGATTATTTACATAATCGGCTCGTTGCTCAAAATCGAAACTTTGCATAGGTAAGGTTGGTAAGCGAAACCAGTCCGGTGGTTCAAGCTCGTCGCCCGGCATAATACATGGGCCATAATCCTCAAATTCTTTTCGGTGTAATCTGCCCGATAAGAAACCGGAATCTCTCAATGCCTCGACTGTAGAATTTTCGATTCCCGCACCATAAGGGTAGGCATAAGCAACAGGGCGGAAGCCATAGCTTTCCATCCTTTGAAAGTTTAGTGTAAAAGAAGCTAAAGCCTCTTCATATGTAAATAGGTCGTGATTATCATGAGCATGACCGTGACCAAAATACCCAAAGCCATTTGGTATAAGTTGTTCGTGGAAGGGTATTAATCGCTGGGGTAATAAGTCATAGATTTCGGAAACAATCTCATAATCCATAAATAACCCATGCTCTATGAGCCATTCATTTTCTACATCAAAAAAAGAAGGGGGGCCATCATCTAAAGTGGGGGTGTACACAGCATGAAAGTCATTATACCATTTAGTAATTTCAACGAATTGAACATCAGGTTCTGTTGTGGATTTAGAGTTGAAAATATTACATTAAGCTGCAAGGAAAGCAAATAGAAGACAAATGAAGGATATGCTTAGAAGTCTCATTTTAGAAAAAGAAATATGTTCGTTTAGATGAATCATCTTATTTTAGGCAATCAAACATTAAGTTACCATTAAATTGTATAAAAAAAATTTTGCAAAAACACATTGCGCATCTTAGTTCTGTTCATTTAGCTACAGACACCAGAATATTTAGAAAGATGTGCCTTTCACTGGCAAAAAGCTCGTATAAAGTTACGCTAATAGCTCGATGTGACGAAGAATCAACAGTTGATGGTGTTAAAATTCGACCATTTCCGGCTTTTTATTCTAAATTCAAACGATTTGTACAGGCGCCTTTTTTAATGTTTAAAAAAGCGCGTAAGCTTGAGGATGTCGATTTATTTCACTTTCATGATCCGGAGTTAATTCTGACCGGTATTTTACTCAAGCTTTCCGGGAAAAAGGTAATTTATGATGTGCATGAAGATACTCCCTTAACTATGGCAACGAAGGATTATTTGGGGACGATTTCTTCTACGTTTTTTTACTATGCCACTAGCTTTGCCGAGTGGATTGGCGGCAAGTTATTCGATCACATAATTGTTGTCATTCCTTCTATTGAGAAGCGATTTCCGGCTCATAAAACTTCAATCATACAGAACTATGCATTGAAAGATGAATTAAGTAAGCCGGGTAATTTAGGTGAACGCAAGCGTGAAAATTCCGTGCTTTATATAGGTGATATTACACGAGTAAGGGGTGTTAAAGAAGCTATCGAAGCCTTAGACTATATCCCAAAGGGAATGGATATTTCATTTGTTTTGGGTGGGAAGTTTAGTGAAGAGGGTCTTGAAGGAGAAATTAAAAGCTTGAAGAGCTGGGACAAAGTTCGCTTTTTAGGCTATGTTGACCGGGAAACGATGGCCGAAGAATTATCTAAAGCAGGCTTAGGTGTGAACTTAATGTACAACAGACCGGACCATTATGGAGCACAGCCAAATAAAGTTTTTGAATATATGTCGGCAGGGTTACCCATTTTGGTTTCGAATTTCCCAATGATGGACACTATAGCTGAAGAAGCAAATTGCGGTCTATCTGTAGATCCTCTTGATGTAAAAGCAATTGCCAAAGCTTACGAAACTGTTTTAAGCGACGAAAATCTGAAAAGCACGTTTAGCAAAAATGGAAGAAAAGCTATTGAAGAGCGATATAATTGGGAATCAGAGTATCCTAAACTAGAACGGGTTTACAAGCTTGTTTTAGCGTAGAAGTACCCTTTTTAACTAAACCAAGCTTTCTTATTCTTGTCTAATCCGTTTTTTTGTATATGCGCCAGTGCATATACAAATCCCATAATGATCCAAACGTTGTTATCGGCAAAACCACCTCCAATAAACTGATAAAGAAAAAGAAAAGCTATGAAGCTGGAAAATAAGCTAACGGCAATAGCTTTCTGCCAGATGTCATCTCCGGAGTCTTGAATTGTTTGCCAGGATTTTTTAAGAAAGACAAAAATGATAAACAGAAAGAGTAATAACCCGATTATGCCTAATTCTGCCATAACGGTATAGGTAGTATTATGCGGCAACAAAATTCCCAATCCCTCCTGATAGGTGTAATAGTTTGTGGCTAAATCGGCATAACCTCTCCAACCAACACCTAATAAATACGAATCGAAAAACATACCAAAGGCTGCATAAACCTGCAGAATACGGACTCTTGAAGAATCGTCAGATGCACCTGCAAAAATATCTAAAAAGCGTTGCGCAACATTTAAAAGAATATACCTCAGATCCGGAACAGCTAATACAATAATAAGCCCCAAGAGGCCTAAGTAGCCAAAAACTCTGAATTTTCTATAGATGGCTGCAATAATAAGCAATACTAATCCGGTAGAAAGCCAAGCACTTCTGGAAAAAGTTGAGATTAGTCCAATAAACAAAATGGGAATTGCTGCTAATGCGACAAAGCGTAGTAGGTTGTTGGTTTTGGATAATGCTACACAACTGCAAAAAGCTATAGGTAGAAAAAAGAAGGTGGCAAATATGTTTGGATCAGCCTGAGTAAGGGCTGAACGGGTTGATGTTCTTACAAAACCTGTAGCAATAGTTCTCACTAATGCCTCAGTATCAAAAAAGGAAGTGATAGCCCCAAGAACAGCCAAAACCAGTGAAATCAAAACAATCACAACAAAAACGAGCTGTATTTGCTTTATTGACTCAACGGAGTTGTAGATAATGTATAAAACTAAAGCCGTAACAACAATTCTTGTAGCCCAAAATAACCCATCTTCGGGGTCAGGGGAGTACATACAGGAAAGGAACATCAGAGCAGAAAATAATGCTAATTCAAGCTCTATCCCGGTTAAGCGAATGCTTAGGTTGCCTGTTATTAAACGATTACCGATAAAAGCGGCAATACCTCCAAAAAGTGCAATTTGAAAAAGTGATATGGGGATAGCTGCTTCAAACAGGTTAAATAAGCTTCCAACATAGCTGCCAATAACAATTATAAGAACCCACTGATAAGGAAATAATACAGATCTTAACCCAAAGTATAGTACGAAAGGTAAGGGAACGAGCACCAAAGGGAACCACCAAAAGCCTACCGCATAACTAATAAAAGCCACTGCTAAATAAATAAGCAGTGCGGCAATTACGAGTCCCGTGTTTTTAAAAAACGAAATATTATGTTGGGCTACGGCTTCTGCCATTCTTAGCTTCCGTTATTTACCGGAACGGAACGAAAGGGCTTGCTTGAACTCCAGATATTTTCTGTAGTTATCTGAATCCTGTTCTTTACCTCTTGCAATCATTTCCTGAAGGAATACAATGATAAGCGACAGAAACACGGCAAAAACAAGACCGGCAAGTACAATCAAAGCTCGTTTGGGAGCATCTTTGTAAGTTGGTAAACTCGCAGGATCAACAATTTGGATATTGCGCCTTTGGTCTTCCACCGTCATTTGCTGATGTACATATTGGGGGTAAAGACCTTCATATACTTTATTTTGCACAACTACTTCCCGATACAAACGTAAATATTCGAGCCCGAGGGTGGGTAGTTGATCAACCGGTGGGAATAATGAAAAACCAACTTCCTGACCTTCTGAGCGAAGTAATGCATCTAAACGACGACGAATTTCATCACGGGCGCGAATCATGCTTCGCAGCTCGGGTTGATTATCAGAAAGAGATTGACGTGCAATTTCAACCTGTATTTCCATTTCAGTGAGATTACTCTGAAGAATAGCAACTTGATCGATAATAGCGCGGGTTTGTTCTTCAATTTCTAAAATGCCAAACTCGCTCTGGAATTCACTTAATGCATTTTCGGCAGCTTCCATCTCTCGCAGGTTTTGAAGATAACGTGCTTCGATAATCGCAAGGCTCTCACGGGCATTTTGAGTGTTCATTACATTTACAACGGAGTCAGCTTTAGAAAGGTAGAATGCGGCCATATCACGTGCACGTTGCGGTTCACGGTCGGTAACACTTACTTCTACAGCAACTACCGGGTTGAAACCAAAACCACCTTCCCGTACTTCGCGTATTTCGGTATTTTGTGATAATTGTTTGATGGCATGTTCTATAAAGTCAACATCATAAACATCAAACAAGTCGAATCTGTCGATCACTTCTTCTTTAATTGAGCGGCTGTTGAGTACCGTTAACACGGCTTCGGAACTGATTCTGTCAGCACCAAACGATAGTTGCATTACATTACCAACTAAACCACCGAGAGCACCACCAATGCTACTACTTTGACCTGTAGGAGGGAGAATGGTTGCTGTTGATTTATAAGTTTCAGGGATGACAAGACTGATAATGAGTGCGGCAACGGTAATCGAAAAAACGGTGGTAAAAATAAAAACTTTACGACGCGCAAGGATGATTAGTACATCGAACAGGTTGATTTCGTTGGAATTGGCCTGCTGATTTTGGTTAGGTTTTTGCTCCATAAAGGAATTAACGATACAAAAATTGAAGTCCGGGTTAATAGAAAAGATAAAATAATCATTTTAATTAACTTTTTCGCTTTTTTGGTTTATAGGGTTGTTTGGTGCCGTGTTGGTTGGATAAATGATATTTAAATTGTTATCTGTCAAACCGCTAAGTTTTTTTAATTATGAATTATGGGTTATGAATTATGAATGAGGCCTCAAGTTCAATATTTTTATGCACATAGTTTAAGTTTTCTCCAAAAAACTAAAAAATTCTAAAGCAACTTACTAGTTATGAAACTGTTTAAGCTATTGTTTTTTGTGTTTTAACATGCTTCGAGACAAAAAATTCATAATCCATAATTCATAACTCACAATTGAATTTTTCTCTGATGTGAAGTAAAATAGCGAAACCCATAACCCAAACTATCACCCTTCAAAATCCATATATTTCACAAAAGAAATTAATCACAGTTTTCCATTGAAAAATCAAACGCTATACATTTTTACTCACGCCTATCCATTTGGATATGGCGAGCCATTTTTGCATGCCGAACTCCCTTACTTAAAAAAGGAATTTGAACGGGTTGTTGTAATACCCACAAATTCCGATGAGCATAAAAGAACCATGCCTGCCGGGATTGAACTTGATCTTAGATTCCAGAAAATCTTATTAAAAACACCGGTTGGTCGTTTTTTGTCGGGACTCGGACAACTTTTTTCTTCTGAAAATTTCCGTGAAGCAAAAGTGCTCATGAAAAAATCTGGCACTACCGGATACGCATGGTATAAGCTCATGAATACCATTTACTATGCCAAAGCATTGGAAGTTTTCGTACGTGATTTTTTGATACCTCAAGGTCAAAACGCCGTTTATTATTCTTATTGGGGCTCATTTCATACCGTTGGGATGACTTGGTCAAAGAAAAATCATCCCGAACTGAAAACTGTTTGCCGACTTCACCGGTCTGATTTATATGAATACGCAGCTTCAGGTCGCTACATCCCATTCCGTCCGGGAGATTTACAAGCATTGGATAAAATCGTACCTATTGCAAATGAAGGCTTGGACTATTTGAAGAAAACCTATCAGCAACCATTTGCAAATGCCGAAATTCATCGGCTTGGAGTACCCGACCAACCCGGGAAAAACCCGGATCCGGTTGCCGGATTTCCCCATCATTTTGTTTCATGCTCGGGGTTAAGTGAGGTAAAACGGGTTCATCTCATCATTCATGCAATGGCAGAATTGCATAAACAGGGGCTTGAGTTCAAATGGACACATTTTGGTGACGGACCTCTATCAACCGAATTAAAAGAAATGGCAAAAAACAATCTCCCCGAAAATAAAGTAGATTTTAGAGGACAAATGAGCAACCGGAATGTGATGGGCTTTTATCAGCGTAACTCTGTAGATTTATTTCTGAATGCAAGCAGTAGCGAAGGAATTCCGGTTTCAATTATGGAAGCATTTAGTGTGGGTATTCCGGTCGTGGCGCCCCCTGTAGGCGGGATCCGTGAAATCGTTGATCATCAAAAAAATGGTTATTTAATCGACGTTGAACCATCTCCGGCCGATATAGCCCGGGCTGTTCTAAAGGTGATTAAAAATCCGGATTATTCCTCTTTTCGAGAAAGTGCATATAAAAAATGGGAAAGCAGTTTCAGGGCCAAAACAAATTTCACCGAATTTGCTAAAATGATGGCTAACTTGGGCTAAACGAACCTTCATTCGTAGATTGGTGTTATCTCGCCAAACACTACTATCATGCATCAATTTAATATTACCATACCCAAAAATAACCCTGAAGAATTCGAGGAGTTATCGAAGTCTTTAGGTGAAGCCATAATTGAAAGCGAGGACGAAATATCGGTTTCGTTTGATGATACCTTCTTCAAACAAAATTTTGAAGCAACACTAAAATTGCTGGAAGTTGCAGCATCTATTGATGAATCAAAATGTGTGATTGGCGGTAGCATGCGTTCTCCCAATTTTGTATTGGGTATGGTTGATACTGTTCGAGCTAACGAAGAAAAAATCAAAGAAGAATTAGCACTAGATACGGATGCGCCCGATGGTTGGGGCTATAGCGAACTAAAAGCGGTAAACCGATATTTACCGGCTACCGAAGTTGATTGGCACAAAGGTTTATATTGGTTTCAGGTAGGGGCGTTTTCGGGTTCAGAAACCTGGCAAATTGATAAAAATCAAATTCGGGCAATTCTAAAGCAGGAAGCAGAAGATAAGCTACTTCATTTATGTCCATCATTCGATTTTACACGAACGGAGTCTATTATCAATCGATTGCCGGATGCGATTGAATTAAAGGATAATGTGAACTGGTCAAGGGTACATATTCGTAAAATGGAAGGTTCACGGATAGTGAGTCAGGCTTCGGGAATCATTCATAAACTCACAAAATCAGGAGATTCCGAAACAGTCGGTGACTACACCCAAAAAGAAGAACCCAAAAAGCCGACCCGTAACATCCCTAAAGTAACATTCAGTGAAATTGGAGGAATTGATGGGGTGCTGTCACAAGTCCGCGAAGTGATAGAATTGCCACTTAAGAATCCGGGTTTATTTAAGCATTTGGGCATCAAACCCCATAAAGGTGTTTTACTTTATGGAGCACCCGGTTGTGGAAAAACCATGATAGCCAAAGCGATAGCAAATGAAGTTAAGGCGCATTTCATATCTGTTAAAGGCCCCGAATTATTGAACAAATATTATGGGCAAAGTGAAGAAAATGTGCGAAAACTCTTTGAAGAAGCTCGTGATATGGAACCCTCCATTATATTTTTTGATGAGATTGATGCCATTGCGCAAAAGCGTTCATCAGCCGAAACGCTTCGAATGGATTCCCGCTTCGTAAATCAGTTGCTATCGCTAATGGATGGTATCGAGGACTACGGAAACGTTTGTGTAATAGCGGCTACCAATCGCAAAGAATTGATTGATGATGCCTTGCTGCGCCCGGGACGCTTTGATTACCATTTAGAAGTAAAAAAACCGGATGAAAAAGGATGCCGAAAAATTTTAGAAATTTCCACCAAAGAAATGCCGGTCTCAGAGGATATCGATTTAAGTGCCATAAGTAAGCGATTGGTGGGACTTTCCGGAGCTGATATCGCCTTTATAGCAAGAGAAGCTGCTTATAATTGCTTGCGGTCATCGCTACCCCAAAACGGCAGTTTTGACATGGAAAAAGTATCCGAATTGGATTATGCACACCTAAAAATTACATCTCACCACTTCGAAAAAGCATTGGAGAGTAAAAGGGTTTAATCTAAAAAACCTTGGAAAAAACGAATTTTATCCTAAGTTCAGATCGTTTTTTTACAATTCGACATGGAATTTCTGCATTTGGTTCTCTAAATTAAAATTAATAAAAACAGTTGTTAGGGCTTAAAATCCTATTTTCTGTTTTGTTTTTAAACGTAAAAACTACGTGCTTGCTAACTAATTTAAATTTCTGCCTATTCTAATTATGGCTGAATGCAGGTTTTTATATGGGTTCTTCTTTTCGCTAATCGTTTTTTTTGCGTTTGGTCTTTATGATAGTGGTGCTCAGCAGCTTCCGCTTCAATCATACAATCAGATAAGTGGATTTCCAAACCATGCTGTCACAGCCATTTCACAAGATGATAAAGGATACTTGTGGGTTGGAACACAGGCCGGATTAAGTCGTTTTGACGGGTTCAGCTTTATCACTTACAATACATCTAATGGGTTGGCAGGAAATATAGTTTGTGGGATTCAAGATGATGGAAAAGGTGGATTTTGGTTATGCACCGATCAGGGGCTTTCTCATTATGATGGATCTACGATTCAAGCGTTTCGATACGAAGACCGTGTAAGTGAAAACACGCTTTGGGATATCCATGCTGATGAAAACGGTAGTGTTTGGATGGCAACGAATGGTGCGGGTATTGTGCGGCGTTATACAGATGGAACCTTTAGTAAATACCAAGCTGAAGGAGATGATGACACAAACACATTCTATACAGTTAAGATGCTGTCTGACGGTACACTACTTGCCGGTGGGCGTAAGGGTTTGTTCATGTTAGAGGGGGATTCCTTAGTACAAGCATATCACGGTGAGTTACCTGAAGATATTGGAAATGTGATTTTGGAAGATGATGATGGGCGTGTATGGGTTGGATTTCAGCGCAGAAGCATATATAGAATTGAGAATGGTCGTGTAGAAGAATTAGAGCACATACCATTTGAATCGGCACGGTCGATGATGCAAGACAATCGAGGTACGGTGTGGATAGGTGGTGACGGAGACGGGCTTTTGGCGGTTCATTCTAACGATGAATTTGAAATCTTCACCACCGAAAATGGACTACTCGCAAATGAAATAGGAGCAATGCATCAGGACTATGACGGTTCTATATGGGTAGGGCAACTTTATCACGGTCTCGAAAGAATAACAAACAGAGGAATTTTGCATTACGAATTTGGAGGCGGAGATGCATCCTTTGTAAACAGTATTTATCAGTCGGCTAATGACGATATTTGGATTTCTACTATGGATGGTGTCAACAGGCTGAGTGATGAAGGCTGGACAAAATATGCAGAGGGGATTCGCACATGGCAAACTGCTGAAATATCGGATGGTACGTTATGGCATTCTTCCATCGATTATCAAATGATCGCCAATCGTAATGGTAATATTGAATTCTACGGCGACCGAATGCCGATGGATGAATTAGTAATGCTATCTGTTTTTGCACTCGATGACGGCAGGTTAATTGCGGGGAGTTATTGGAACGGTCTATTTGAGTATAGAAATGACTCGTTTGTTGAACATATTGCTTTTGAATCCACACCACCATCAGCTATAGCAGGTTTAATAGAAACCGATGAAGGACTTTGGTTGCATAGCCATTTCGATGGTCTTTTTCTTTACCAAAATGGCGAAATTATTGATAAAGATTTATTAGAGCAGACAGGTTCGCATCAAATGAACCATTTAAGTTACGATGGAGAAAAAATTTGGGTAACAACCGAGAAGTCATTCTATTATCTGGATGGATCAAAGTGGATAGATGCGTCGGAGGAATGGGGTATCCCACAGGATAATTACTCATTTCTTGTTTGGGATGATCGAAGAAATCCCTGGCTTGGTAGCAGCGATTCCGGACTTGTGCACCACGATGGTGAACAGGTTTGGTTTTTGAATACAGCCGATGGGTTGCTTGGCGGAAGTATGAATCATGCATCGGTATTGATTGACAATCAAAATCGGTTGTGGGCGGGTACCAATAACGGAGTAAATAAAATTGATCTCAACCGTGTAGACTTGCGAAATCACGCTCCGTTTATAGAATTTCAACGTATGCAACTTTTTGATGATGATGTGGAGATTGCACCAAATTTACGTTTCCGATATAATGAAAACTATCTGAAATTCGATTTTTCCGGAATTTACCTGCGTGACCCGGCCGGGGTTTCTTATCGTTACAAAATGGATCAGATAGATATCGATTGGCAAACATCAGATATTGGGTCGGTTCAGTACACTTCCATTCCGTCCGGAAAATATCGGTTTGAAGTTGAAGCCGTCTATGGAAATCACTTGAGAAGTGAACAAGCAGCGATTATAGAATTTGAAATTTTGCCACCTTTTTGGCAAACATGGTGGTTTATTTTGATTTGCGTAGTTGGTGTTAGTTTAATTTTATATGGTATTCACTCCTACAGAGTGGCTCAAATACTCCGTATAGAAAAAATGCGTATGCAAATAGCCGGTGACCTTCACGATGAGGTAGGGAGCAACCTTAGTAGTATTTCGCTACTTGCAGAGATGCTGAACCGAAGCGGAGTTATCAACCCAAACGAAAAAAAGAGAATTGAACGTATGCGAACAGCCTCCCTTCAAACACTTGAATCAATGAGTGATATTGTTTGGGCCATTAATCCGGATAACGACAGTATGGATGATTTAGTGATGAAAATGAAGGAAGTGGCAAATGTATTACTCGATGGAATTGAGCACTCTTTTGTAATTGATGAATCCATTGAAAAAGATAAAGTTGACTTATTGTTCAAGCGTGATTTTTTTCTTGTTTTTAAAGAGGCTCTGAACAATATTCAAAAACATGCCGGTGCTACACATGTAGAAATTAGTATCCAAAAGAAAGATCCATATATATGTATGATAATAGTGGATAATGGAAGAGGGTTCGAAAAGGATAAACACTATAACGGACTGGGCTTGAAAACCATGCAAAAACGAGCCGAAAAATTAAAAGGTAATCTTACTGTGGAGAGCGAACCCGGCAAAGGCACTAAAACCATACTAAAAGCAAAATTAACGTAAACACGGTATGGATTTTTCTATTTCTTTCAATTAACCTTATATCAACCCTGATTATACTTAACGAAATTTTATGCAATCATGCTCAATCTATATTGATTGAGTGAGCATATTTACCTTGGTAACACATAAACATGTAACGGTCTATTGTTATTCCAAAGGTAAGCTTTTTTGATAATTTGGCAGGTCTCGTTTAAAATGCATTGACAACACACTACTATGAAAGAATTTTTAACAAAAAGCCCGATAAAAACATGGATGGTTGAAGACAACGAGTTGTACAGACAAACGGTCGTGGAATCTTTTGAAAATCATCCTGAAATTTTTTTAAATCGAAACTTTTCAAATTGCGAAGATTTATTTAGTTATCTGAAAAAAGGTGAAGAAAGAACCCCTGACGTTCTACTTATGGATATTGGGCTTCCGGGTATATCAGGAATTGAGGGTGTTAAAAAACTCAAAGTTGAGTATCCAAATGTGCAAATTATCATGTTTACGGTTTATCAGGATAATGACCGAATTTTCCAAGCTTTATGTAATGGAGCTTCCGGCTATCTTCTTAAAAATTCTGCCACCGAAGAAATTGAAAAAGCAATATTTGATGCGGTTGAAGGTGCGGCGCCAATTAATCCTCAAATCGCTAAGAAGGTTCTTGATATGTTTTTTAAAGTCCAACCGCAAACGAACGACTATGGGTTAACATCAAGAGAAAAAGAAATACTGGAACTTCAAATTGAAGGGTTATCTAAAAAGAAAATTGCCGAACAACTTTTCATCAGTTTTCACACAGTAGATACGCACATCAAAAATATCTACACAAAACTACAAGTTAACTCGGGTAACGAAGCTGTAGCAAAAGCCCTTAAAGAAGGTTTGGTTTAGGGCGGTTGGTATGAAATGTGTGAAATGACTAAAACAACCTATAATATTGTTATTCAGACGCCAGAAATATAATAAAGCCTGGTATAATCCAATTGGACTATACTAACCACGTTCCTTAATAAAGCACTCTAACCCGTATTATTCACCAAGAAATTTTCTTGGTAGCAAGACGAAGGTGGAAAATCAGCGGAAGGGTACCTGAGTACCCTGAGCATGACTTTTTCATTTTCAACGCCGCTAATAGGGAAATAGGACTTCGTGGGAATCACTTCGCTCGGAGTGCAGCATTTAAACCACGCCCAAATTGGAGTGAGTGCAGTATTTATCTAAATCCAAATTTTAAATAAGTTAAGGCTTTGATTATCATGCTTGTGTGAATAGTTGGGGTTTAAATACAGCTGTGATTTTTGGTAACTTTTTATCCAGAAAAAGTAACACTAAACAAAATTCTTATATCGGAAATGTTACTGCGGAGCAGCCGGCTTTGGCTATTAGAAGACCGTTAAAGAACCTGTTATTTGTCATCAAGTAAAAAGGGTCTATTAACATTCCAGCACCTCAAAATCAAAATCTGCCCAGATTTTACATCTCGACAGTAAAAATACCGTGTTCACGGTATAGAAGAAACGGAACGGTTTAAATATGTTAGATGAAGGGATATCCCTAAAGTTAAGATTTAACAAGAATTTGAAGGGTTAAATCTAAACGTGTTTTTTGTAAGAATGAGGTTTTGGAAACTTTACATTCTGAATTCAAATGAGCACTTATAGTCTACAAGACAGACAGCAAAACTAATATAGAATTCCTTCACAAATGATATAGAATTATGGAAACAGGTGTAAAACTTCCCAGTCAAATTAAAAAGCAACCTAA
>PXCK01000184.1 GCA_003566635.1 Balneolia bacterium
ACCCTCTAACCATCCTAGTCGGAGATTAGCACCATAATTAGAGGCTCCACCAACCTGTAGTAGTATATTGGAGTCATTTAAATCAGAACCATCGGTTACTAATACCGCAAAGTCATCTGCCCATGTTAAACCTTCGGCGTTATCAATAACAAAGTCAGGAAGTACAGCGGTAAGGTCACCGGAAATACCCTCAGCAACATTAATGAATTGACTACCTGTTAAGGTTACATCTTCAAACTCTAAAAGTAAACCTCCGGTGCTGGCAATATTTCCACCACCAGTATTAGCATCTTCAAGAGAAGCTAAGTAAGCATCGACAATAGCACGTTCATCAGCGCTTAAAAACTCAATATTACCGTTTAGATAGTTATAAATAAGCATACGCTCATTTAGCTTAACTAAATTTTCATCTGTACTCATATCAACTTCGATAGATTGATGCAGAACAGAAGGTACATCTCTAATAATTACGTTGTTATTAACACCTCTTTCCATAATAAAAGTAGGAAACGCAAAGTCGAGTCTTCCTTCGCCATCATTCGTAATGGTGAAAGAATCTTCCATCATATCGCCTACGTCCAAGTCAACTTCAATTGACTCAGGATCAAACGCAAGTACCGATGCATTAACCCCCTCACCAGCAAAATCTACGGTAAACGGAGTACTAAAGAAATCGTTGGTTTCAATGGTAAGTGTTGCAGGATACTCACGTACTTCGGTTGGATCGAAGGTAACCGTAATAGTTCTGAACCTATTCGGACGAATAATTTGTGGATCACCGAAGTCAGAAGTGTAAGAATCATCGTCAAAATCAAAAGATAAAACTGCAAGATTTTGTTGACCTGAGTTACCTACCACGATATCAACCGATGCGGGATAGCCTAAAGGCACCTCGCCAAAATCAAAGCTTTCGGTGTCTACAAATAATACCGGACCCGGCTTGGTTCCAAGAAGTACGTTATCGAAATCAGCAAAGAAATCACCCGCTAACCATTGTCCTTCAACACGAACAGCAACCACTTCATCTTCGTAATCACTAAGATCTAGCTCAAAAGCTGCATAATTTGTTGACACAACATGATTGTCAGCATTAATCACAGCAAGTGTATCAAAAGATGCACCAAAATCAGATGTTATAAGTACAGTATATTCAAAATCAGTAGCTGCTGCAGCGCCACCATCTGGATAACTTAACCAGTTCATCACTCTATACTGGAATTCAAATACAGGCTCACTACCGGCTTCTACATATGGAGTGGTCCAGCTACCAAATTGAGCGGCTGCCGATGACCAAAGGTTTGCACTTAGCCTTCTTGAATCGTCTATACCGCCATTGTTAAACATTCCAAATCGCTCAGCTGTCCAGAAAGGAGGCACAGATCCCATCCCTGTTCCGGTCAAATCGTCAAAATCTTCAAATAAGAAAGATAGTATTTCTACAGCACTAGCTGTTACAGGTACCAGGACTTCTTCATTACCCGGTACATTAGTAGACAATGTAATGTCCTCAGCATAACTACCGGATTCAGTAAGTGTTAGCTCAACTTCCACTACTTCAGAGTCACCGGGTGCCAATGTAACAGAAGAAACGCTACCTGAAATTTCGGCTGGATATGAAAAATCAACTTCGAGATCAGATAATCCTGAATTAGTGACCGTAAATTCTCTCACTGCAGCCATATCTACTACTACATTACCAAAAGAAACGGAAGCCGGGTCTAAAGTTAGTACAGGATCTTCATTTATGAAATAAATTAATTCGATACTACTTGGCTCCAGATACTCAGCATCGTTAGCTCCGGCATTATCAACAAAGCTCTCGCAAAAAGAAATCCAAAGGAGACCGTCACTATCAACTGGAATATTAGGAATTTCAAAATCTTCGAACATAACAGGTCCGCCGGCAAATTGTTGTCCATCTGGTGTAGGTGCATTAACCCCTTGTCCGGGTGCTAATGAAATTTGATTTCTTACACTAGTGCTACCAAAAAGAAGGGTAGCTTCACTTGCCCAACTACCATCTATGGTTTGGATTATTACGTCCCATGCGAGCCCTGATAATGTGCCGCCTATACCCAAATCCACTGTTATAGAAGGCATATCCGGTATGTTTGCTACAGCACATGATATACCGGGCGAAAATTCACCTGAAATATCAACGGTCTCTGATAGCATTTCTTGGTTCATAATACCGGCAAAGTTGCCAATATCAGATCGTGTATTTAAAACATTATCACCATTTAAAAACGAGGTAATAACTTTTTGTTCTTCAACGGTTGGGCGTTCCAACTCGTTATTCAAATAACGCTCAATTATTTGATCATTTGAACTTTGTGCAAATGCCAAAGAAGTGGAAAACACGAGCACTAACGCTGTGCATAATAACTTCGATAGCACCTGACTTCTTCTGTAAAAGTTTGCCATGTCTGATTGCCTTAATTTGTTTTTTGTTAATATCAAATAAAGTTAATTTTTTGATTTTGATACGTACTTACCAAAATACAGTGTATATATTAATATGCAAGATTTTTTTTAAAAAAAAGCGCAATTGTTTTAACTCTTTTAAATGACCTATCCATAACCTCAAGACTTATCTTTACATTTTACAGTCTCTTGCATTTGAAGATCATTTGTTCTCACACTTTCAAGTATTAACAACAACAGTGAGTATTGCAAAGCGAGATGAATTTTATTCTAAAGTAAATCCCTCGATAAATGACCTAAATTATAAGAACTTCAACATGTCGAAAATATCCTCAACAACATATATATGGTGCAACAGCCAGACCACTATACCTATTATAAACCCAAATAAAACTACGGTAAGTAACAAATGAACCGGTAGTGAAAATGTTGGTCGGAAAGCAAAATCAATTGAAGCAACAAAAAATGAAAGTAGGGGAATCATGAAAATTAAAATAACAAGCCAAGGGATATACTGTAAGCCAATGTCATTAGCAGCAAGAAGCATGGTAGTAGCAAATATTAATAATGACACGTGCTGTGGCCAAAGTAACAGTGTGGCACTCTGGGCAAAAATCTCGCTTCTGACAGACACCGACGCTATCCAGGAAATGAGCAATGCATTCAGCAAGACGGTTAGTGTAAACCCAAATAAAAAAACACCATTTTTTGTTTGAAATAATGGTAGATAATACGCTAAAAATTCTTTGCCGGCTTCAGTTAAGCCAACTTCAAACCATACTACAAGACTCATGGCCGGAAGAACTGCCATTAAAAGAAAAACTAATAAAGCTGATATGCCAAATCGATAGTGTCTTTCAAAAATATCATTTATAAAAAATTTATGGCCTGTAAAGTAGCGTACTAAAGATGTAGAATAAACGTGAGAAAGCTTATTTATGAATAAAAACACTATCAGAACAGAGACTAAAAA
>PXCK01000137.1 GCA_003566635.1 Balneolia bacterium
GGTACAGATTACCGGGGCGCGATGGAAGCCCGAGCGAGTGCCGCAAATCCTGGCGCTGCGCTGCGCCTATCTCAGCGGTCGCCTCGATTTATTTTCTCCACTCAAAGTATGACGCACTCCCTAGCAGTAAGACCATCTGATTCCATTTCAAAATCAATTAAGCAATGATTCAAAAGCAAATTGTAATATGCTGTTGTTATATTAATTAAACAACTATCCATTGGATATTGAAGAAAATTCATCGTATCTATATAAGGTATTTCTTTTTCTCCTTTAGCAATCTTAGGTATTAGATTCAATGTCGTTATATAATATGCCCGTCTGGACTGTAAGTACGATATTGCGGAGCGAGTATCTGATAGATCTAAGTCATTATCTTGATAATTAGGAATGCTTTGAATTCTGTTAGAAAGATTAATAGCAGAGCACATCAATGCGATCTGCTGAAATCGTATAGCAACATTTTTCTCAAATCTAGATTCCAATATCGTGAGGATCTTTTTGAGGTTAGGTAAATTTTCTGCCTCAAGAAAATTAAAGCTTAGAGTCAAGAAACTACTGATTTCAGTTTCTTCTTTTAATTCAATAGGGATGTTGATGATTTCGTCTATTGATCTCACTATTGAACGCCAATGACTAAATAATGCTTTTGGGTTATATTCTTCAATAGTATTTCGATAAGCATTTATGTGATATTCAATCGAATTCTCAAAAAGAACATCAAGATCTTTTCCTGAGATTTTGCCTGTTGGTAATTTCATTCTTTGATTGTTGTATTTCTGAACTCGCTATGGAAAAATCTTGGTAATCGGCACTGTTAAATTAATTTTCATTTTGCCATTACTACTCAAAGATATATACACACTCCCAGATTGGTAGTTCATGAGCCCTTATTCAAGCATCCAATACGTTCTGTAGTCGATCAACTACAGCTGAAGGTAAATCATAATACAGAAAGAACAAATTATCTGGTTCCAGCTTTAAATCCGCTGATTAAATTAATCCAGGCTTGAAAAAGATTCTCATGAATCCTGATGGGAGCGCTGCAGTCTAACGACTCGCTTGAGCGGATGCAAATAACTCTGGTTCAGCACCAGTGGGTTCTTCAGTCTGCTCCAAGAGAATTGTTAGACCTTTGATAAACTCAATTCACTTGAAAGTAGGAAGATTCGACTCTAAAACAGTTGCATACACTTTAAACCGCTCCCATATTTCAATGGTAAACAGTGAGCTTATCTGCTCTTCTGGAATCACGGCTCGATACACTGCAATTCCAGGTTCTCTTGCATAAACAGAGCCATATTTTTTGGTAGCTTCCATAACTGGTTGAGCATTGTTTTCACTTAAGACAAAGCTTTCTATGCTGTAGGGATGTTCTATGAAAAGATGATCCTCAATGTAAAAAATTCCTCGAACAATTTTCTCAGCTAATCGCCTTACTGAATCTGCATTGATTGGAACTGATGCTTGATCATGTATGGGAATATCAGCATACAAATCAAAATTTGGATAAAGGTGATTTTGAGGAATTGCTTCTCCTACCCAAAGTTCGCGTAGAATTTTTTCTCTTTTAGCCTGCCTAAATTTTCTATCTTTCTCATTTTTGGCGTATCTCGGATCAATCGCTCGCATTCCTTTTTCAAAAATTCCTGCACAAGCTGGATCAGAAGGTTCTAAGCAAATTGCTAGGCGAGTGAGCAAATCATTTTCTAAAGCACCGTATTTTCTATTGCAATCCTGGCAACTTGGGACTTGCCACTTATATTGGTTAGGCTTTGTCGTTTCTGGATACCAAGCTTCTGGGAACACATGATCCCAGGTCAAATGTTCAAATGTTTTCAGGCAATGTACGCATTTGCCTGGTTTTGGCTTGTTCCTTGCCATAGTGAAATCTGAAGATGATACTTGCTCAAATGAATCAAACAATGAATCTATTTTACAAAATATTTAAGTTGACATGTGAGGTCTAACGGTTCTGTTGAGCGGTTGCCAAAATCTTTTGTAATAATCGAATCTTTCATCAATCCGCTCCAACAGAATTGTTATACGGTGTCTAAAAATCTGATCTAAGAATCATAGTTAATCGGGCCAAAAGTACGAATGTATTCTCGCAATAAGGGATCGACAAATGTATAAACGCCGCGCTTAACGCGAGAAACAACATTTTTTTTGATTAAATCACCCATATTTACGCTGAACTGATTTTGTTCCAGATTAAGTTTTGAAGAGATGTGATGTAAAGGCACGTAATTTTTGTCATATGTTGCCATTGCATTCAAAATTTGCTGGTAACGGCCAGCTCCTGCCTGCTGCAACATTCCCTGCAACTTGTTTCGACGTACTTCATTAATCACTTTTAGTTTTGCATTTTCGAAATCGGCTATATCAATACATCCATCGCTATCTACTGATACCATTTCGCTACCGATTATGTGAACTGGTTCCGGAAAACCAGCACATAATTCAATTGTTCTTCGAATAACATCTGGCTCATATGTACAACTCACATTTTTGAAGCCATCATTTAATATTTGTTCGATTTCGCCTGGTTCCAGTCTAGGAATAAGAATATCGCGAAAGACACGAAAGATGGAAGCGTGCTCGTTCTCCATATCCTGAACTGCACCAGTAATACCAGCGCAAACAAAGCCTGTTTTCGTCCATCCATCACGAGCAAGTTTTTCCGTTACAAGCTTAAAGAACGTGGCGATTCCACAATCAAGTGGAAGCCTGTCTACTTCATCGATAAAAAATAGTAGGCCAGTCTTATTTTGTTTTTCAATTCCACGAAACGTATTTTCAACTTGACCACAAAATCCATGGACAATATCCACAATACTTGTATCGGCTGGTGTTTTTTGACCAACATTAACTACACCACCCAAATTAAGTTCTAAGGTGAACTTATCCAAAAAGTTTCTCACAGTAGATTGAAGATCACGTAACAGACCTGAAGCAAGTATTCCAACATCTTGGTCAGGTGCAGCATCATGGCTCGCACAAACGAAGTCGAAAGCTTCTACTCCGGTATCAATCCCAAGTCTCTGCGGCAACCGATTGTCACCTTGCGCAACCCGACGTATCTGAAAAAGCAAAGAACTTTTTCCGATACCACGATCACCAGTGATGATGGTGTGTCTCGGATTCCGATTTGCAATTTGAAAAAGCGAGTCAACTGCCTCGTCAACCTGCGTGATTCGGCCAGCAAATCGTGCGGGATCATCAACTGGTCGGTTGGGAAAGAATGGATCTACAAAACGTTTTGCCATATGAGAAATTCAAATAAGGTTTAACCGTATAACTATGTATTAAGTGTCAGATCAGCTAGATAAGACCCCTATTACCCGGTATTATCCAGCAGATCCACGAGATAATACC
>PXCK01000109.1 GCA_003566635.1 Balneolia bacterium
TACTTGTAATATAGTTCTATCGGGCAAATATAGCCTTTAATGAATTTGCAAGCAATATTTTTATCAAACAAATTTTAGGTGAAGCCTCGAAAGTTGTTGTTACACTTGCATCTGTAGCTAAATTCCTAAAAATTGAGATTATGATATCCTCGACCCGATTTCTATGTTTACATATGTTCTTAATATACAACTATTCAAGTTTCAATGTGTGTTATTTTAATATTAAAACACCTGTTTAAAACATACAATATGTACTTAATTATATTGAATATATCATCCAAATATCGGTTTTGTATTATTTCTAAGTAATTGTTTTACACCGACAGCGAGCTTGTTTTTCGGGTATTTTTATGAGTTCTTTTCATGCGTTACTTAAACTAAATTTGCACTTATATAAAAACCGTTATTATTTAATCTAAGTCTATATGCTTTCTGCTAAAATAATTTTCCTAAATATGGACTAATGATGCGTAAAGTTGAATGCTTGTTGTAACAGGGATTCAATGACAGAGGCAAAAATTGACTAGAATACAAAAGCAGGCTATAAACCTGCTTTTGTATGAGATCCTCTTAATAACACCTAATTGACACCACACTGGATGATTAAGTTATTGATTTTAATGAACAAAAATTATTAACAGCAAAAAAGAGTAGAAGTCAAATAAAAGAACATTTCTTTGACTTTTAACACAGTACCTCTCCCAAAATTTGCACGATATATATAGATACAACTTTGTGGGAGAGGGAGTTTGAATCGAAGTAAGACAAAAAACAAAGGTCAAATAATCCACACAAGTTTAGCAACCGATTAGCACCATATTGGATATCTAAGCTATTGATTTTTAATAATCAGAAATTATTCAAAGAAAAATGTGTTGGAGTCAGGAATAATACCTAACGTTGAATGCATGTTGTAACAGGGATTCATTAACAGAGGCAAAAATTGACTAAAATACAAAAGCAGGCTATAAACCTGCTTTTGTACCTTAGAAAAGGATTTCATCTGATATTTTTGATAAATGGCTACCCTAAGGTACTTCTTAGCATCCAAGCAACTTTGGAATGTACGTGTAAACGCTGGGTTAATAAATCCAAAGAAGCTTCATCACCGGCGTTTTCACAAGCGGGCAGTGCCTCCCTCGCTGTTTGCAGTACTTGTTCGTTAGCCTTGGTTAAATTTGCTATCATATCCATAGCTTCGGGAATTCCCTCTTCTTCTTTAATATTGCTTAGCTTGGCATATTCGGCAAAGGTGCCCGGGGCAAAGAAACCGATTGCACGAATTCTTTCGGCAATTACATCTACAGCTTCGGCTAGCTCAGTATATTGCTCTTCAAACATTTCATGGAAGGAATGAAAATAAGGTCCGGTTACATTCCAATGGTAATTATGGGTTTTTAAATATAGCATGTAGGTATCGGCTAATAATTTTGATAGTCCCTCTGCTATTTCTTTTCGGTCTTTTTCTTCGATTCCAATTTGGATTTCAATAGTACTCATAATAATATCTATTTAGGTTTAACGATTTATGTTATATAAAAGATATAACGTTTAAAGTTGGAAAACCGTTTTATCCGCTATTAATCCCCAATAAACCTTAGAGCAAGCCAATGATTTCACTTCCGGGGGATTACTTCGCTCGAATTAATATGGGGTTATGATATTAGGTCATGCCTACGGCTTTTGGGGTTTTGGCGGCGACCCTTCTGCTAGCCACGGGTTAAAACCCATGGCTAGCTAAATACCCGTATTTTGGCGTTGTAAGTGTTTATAATTTGTTAATATATAAAATCCCCCTTTGTAAGGGGGCAGAGAGGGGCGAAGCTAATCGAGGGGGATGGTGCTAGAAGTTTTGAAGCTCCTGTAGTCGTAGAATTGTTATGAGTTTGTTGTAGGCTTCCTTACCCCGTATTGAAAAATGGAGTCTAAAATACTTTTGGGTAGTTGAGTCTTTAATTCTACTTAATATTCTTTTCTCAAACACGAGGTTTATGTTCATTTTCTTTGCTTACCCAAAGAAAACGAACCAAAAGAAAGGGTACACGAATTAACGTATTTTTTGCCTGCGGCAAAAACCGGGGATTTTTAACCAAAATCCCCTATACAAATTCGTGGTATCTGAATTAGTGAAACCTGACAGGTTTCGTAAACCTGTCAGGTTTTTCGGTTGTAAGTCGTTCCAACGAGATTCTTCCGCCATGCTTGTTAGTGGCAAATAATAAACCAATTGGAGTACACAAGTCTTTATTGCGATTCTGGCGTCTGAAAGACAATGGTATGGGTGGTTTGGGTAATATACCCCGATGCCTAAATTATCTTGCACCCATTTCTGAGTGGGAAGATTCGGGATAACGTTGTAGGGTGTTAAGATAAAGATGGTGGTTCCTTTGCTTTTGCAAGCCACGTGGTTTTTGGTAATAGCTGGCTATTTCGCTAACCCAAGACGTTTTCAATGGTCGTTTTTATTTCTTCTTGAGTAAATGGTTTGTTAAGAAAAGCATCCATTCCTAAGCGAGTAGCTTTTTCTTCATCTTCCTGCGTTACATTTGCAGTTATTGCAATAATGGGCGTTTTTAAGTCATTTGCAGCATCAAGCTTGCGAATTTTTTTTGTGGCTTCATAACCGTCACAAACAGGCATTCTTAAATCCATTAAAATTAAATCAGGCTTGTACTTTATATATAGATCAATTGCTTCTTGACCGTTTTGAGCTTCAATAATTGCAGAGCCGGGATAAAATTTGTTAATTAAAGCTTTGAGAAGTGTCATGTTCAAGACCATATCTTCAGCAATTAAAAATGTATAATTTTTAATATTGTCTTGCTTTGGCATATCCGACTCCAAAATATCCCTGTGTTCACCTGAGGTATCAATCTCTCCCAACAATTTGTACAAATTACTTAGCAGCACCGGTTTGGGTACAATACCGGCAACATCATTCCAAATATTTGAATCTATACGTACAGGATAATCAACAATTATAATTTTCTCTTTATCAACCAGGTTATTTAACATATTTAGATTTCTTACATCAAGCATCACAAAATCTCCGGGTTTTAACAACCTTGGTATAGTCTCCCTTTCAGCTTGGTGCGATGTAACGACTTTAATACCGGTTCTGACAAGCCATTTTGCGATATAATCTGTGAGCAATTCCGATTCTGTGTATAAATACACGTTTTTGATATTTCGAATCGTAGGGATTTCAAATGGTACATCATTCGGAACTTCAACGGGTAATTTAAGCCAAAATATACTCCCGTTTCCTTCAATACTCTCAAACCCAATACTAGCGCCAAGATTCCTGGCAATTTTTTGTGATATAGCCAGACCTAGTCCTGTACCCAATCGTCTGTTTGCTGATGTTGTTTCTGCTTGCATAAATGGTTGAAAGAGCGACTCTTTAAGGTGGTCTGGAATACCTATACCTGTATCTTTGATCTCAAAAATAATTTCTATATCCCTTTGTTCCAACAACTCACTCTTCACGTTGAGTTCTATGTGCCCCTCGTTAGTGTATTTAATTGCATTATCTAAGATATTAATAAGTATTTGTTTTAGGAGAATACCGTCAGTTACAAATTCGCAGGGCATATCAAGCTGGGGCTCAATAATCAGCTCAAGATTTTTTTCGATTAATTTATTTTGAAAAAGGACTGACAGCTCGCTAAATAAATCTTTTATTTCTATGGTGGAGAGGAGCAGGTTTACTGTTCCGGCTTCTAGTCGTGAAAAATCCAGGATATTATTTGCAAAAGAAAGCAGTGTCGCAGTTGCCGATTGGATATTCTCGTTAAATTTTTTCTGCTGATTGGAAAGGTTTGACTGATGTAAAAGATCGCTATAGCCAAGAATACTGTTGAGTGGCGTTCGTATTTCATGGCTCATATTACTTAAAAAAGCTCCTTTAACCTTGTTTGCTCGCTCGGCTTCGTTTTTAGCTTGTATTAAACTCTGTTCCAATCTGGCTCTTTTCCGCACGTTCATTACCATTTCAGCAAAAACTTTAAGGATATTTAATTCAGATTCTGAAAACTTTTTGTACTGTTTACATGAATCAAATCCAATACAACCTATGCACGTATTTCCATCCATTACAGGAATAGCAACCAAGCTTATAATACCTTGACTATGTAACACGTTCCTCATTTCAAGGTTCGAAAGGCTATTTACCTCTTCGATTATTACAACTTCCCCATTTTTGTGCTTTTCCTTCCAAAATGACCACGTATCTATTGGTACATTCTGTAAATTATTTATTTCAGGAGATATTCCATCTGCACACCATTCATAACTGTTAGTAGCTGTAGCATTGACCCAATCATAATCAAAAATGTATACACGGTCGGCTTTAACAAAAAGACCTATTTTTTCCAGAGCTTTGTTAATACCGGTATCAAGCTCGTTAGGTTTTAAGTTTATAAACTCCAAAACAATCTCAGTGAGTACGCTTTCAAGCTTGTATAGCTTATTAAGTTCCAATTCTGTATTCTTACGTTCTGTTATATCCTGAAATATTCCATAAAATCTGAAACATTTGCCATTTTCAAATACCGTATTCGCCTTTGTCCGCACCCATTTTTCATTTCCTTTGGCTGTTACAATTTGAAGTTCAAGATCGTAGGGCTCTCCATATTTTAAGGCTCTATGAGCAGCTTGCTGTATTATTTTTCTACTTTCTCCCTCTTTATAGTAATTAATTCCATCTGTTACAGATCTTTCTAATGGACCGACTTCTTCATGGATGTCTGCTGTAATTTGAGTCCAATACACTCTACCGGTTTCAACATCAACTTCCCAGCCACCCACTTTTGCCAGTCCCGCAGACTGCTCTAAAAATTCTTTCGTTTTTTCGAGTTCTTTCTTTGTTTGCACCAAACTGGTTATATCCCTAACGATTGAAACAATTGCGTCTTCTTTGGAGAATAAAATTCGTGCTTCATACCAATTTTCCCCGCCTCCAACTTTTAAAGGGTAAACAAAAATGGTATCGGTTTCGGTAGATAATGTTTTTTGAAGATTTTCCAGAACCATTTTTGCAAGATTATCAGGCAAAACTTCTGTTACATGCTTTCCTACTATTTCAATTTTGGGCTTAAATAAATCTGCTGGATTTGGAGCATGTACATACCTGTAATATCCATTTTTATCCATTATAAAGAATAAATCCGGAAAAGCAGCTAACATCATATTGAATGCTTTTTGGCTACTTTGACTCTTCTCCTCGTGGACCTTCCTAATAGTTATATCATACCCCAGAGATTGAATTATAGGATTATGGTTAGGCTCGGAAATTAACCTATGTGTCCATTCAAGCCATAGCCTATCGCCACTTCTTGATTTCGCTTGATATTCACTTGGCCCTGAGAAGCCATTTAGAATAGCTTTTTCGATGTCAGCCTGAACTTTTTGAACCTCAGAAACTTCAATCAGGTCTGTTATTTTCAATCCAATAATTTCGTCTTTGGTTTTACCAAAAAAGGTAGCATAGGATTTATTAGCATAAATAATGGTCATATCCGGCCGGCACCTGCAAACCATTTCATTTTGGGTATCAAGAATATCCGAAAGGTTCACCAAGGCGTCACGTTCGGTTACATGAAGTTGAAATAATCTTAAGGGTTCGTTTTGATCGTTACGAACTTCACTTTGATAAACCCTGTAGTAGCTATTAGGCTGGACATAAATTTGTTTGACATCATTAGAATTCACATCACCTGTTGTGATATTTAGCGGAGAATTTGAAACCTCACAAATTTTTTCAAGCAGGTTGATATTATTCTTGTTACAAACTGCCTTTAGCTTGTCAAAATCATCATTTTTATCTAAAACCTCCTTTTTATCATTTAAAAGAACATAAGGGCTTACTAAATGCTTTTTTACCTGTTCCCAATTTTTGTCCGTTCTCATGGCTTATTTAAATTCCGGTAATTACAAAAGGTGCCCAATGTACCGGGTGTTCAAAACCGGGTTGATTTTTGACATTGAGTCTTGCATTGCGCATAAGGTATGCATAGTTATTTTGTGATGTACTTGTGCCTATAGTTAAACCGGAATAAAATTCACGCATAACCATAGCTGCGCTTCTATCGAAAATACTCCACAAACTAACACCAACATTTCGTGCACCGGCGTATAAAAATGCTCTTTGAAGTCCCATCACACCCTCACCAGAGACTAATTTCCCAACACCTGTATTGCAAGCGCTTAGCATCACAAGTTCGCTATTTAACCGCAAATCATACATTTCTGTAAATCGTAGATAACCATCGTCATTTTCTTCATAAGAAAACAAAAGTCCGCTTAAATCAGGGATTACATCATTTATTGCGCCATGTGTTCCAAAGTGTAGATATCTGTATTGAGTAAGGTCTGCATTAAACACATGCGATTTTGAAGCATCAGTACCGGAAATAACATCTGCATAACTCCCAAATTGTTCAGCAATAAACTGACCCTCTAAAACAGTAAATGGTAATGGGCGAACTCCATCTCTAAATATGGCAACAAAATCATTCGTTTTACCGAACGTTGGGTTCACAATGGCTTTAATTCGGGATGAACCTGATACAGGTCGGTTATACAGTAATTCTTTAACAGAGAGCGAGGGTGTATAACGGACTGTAATGGAATTAATTAAGTAATCATCATCAATTCGTAATAGATCAAGTGGGAGATAATTCAAAGGGCCGTCATTAATCACAAGTAAATTTGAATAATCGTTTATTGGAAGATCGCCTAACAGCAGTTTTGATAACTCGTCTATTAGACCGTTTACTTCATCAATCGGTCTTACTTGTGTTATTTTAGCCCTAACCTCAGTTACATAATCTGCGAGCTTGCTGCTTGATGCATTAATTGGGTGAAAATAAAAGCCATTACGTGTTGTAAGCAAAGCAAACGAATACTCCTCTGAAACACCAAATTCCAGAATAGCATCATTTCTACCAAGTTCTTGCTGAAACTGTCTGATTGAGGCGATAGGTAACTCCAAATTTGCAGTAAGACCCGGATTTTTGCTGTAGAATTCATCCGTTAGCACATTTAAACGAGTAAGAATTTCAGCTCTATCATTTAACAGATCATTACCTGCCTGGAGCCCCAACTCTAAAATCTTTCGGTCAATTTCCGCTAATTCAGCTCTAATCTCCTGAATAGCTTTTAAGTCATCACTTAAACCCTCCTGAAATTGTACAGGCACATTACTAAGAATCAAGTCATCCCGAAAAGATCTGGCTCGTGCCATCTCGAGTATATCAGAAGCCTGTGAGTAATTGCCATCTTTAGCATATTCATATGATAACATAACGAAAAATGGATGGTATAAGGTAAAAAAGCCAGATGTAACAGATTCGGAAAAACCAGTGTCCATCCGTTCTCTTTCAGTAGCAAGAACAGCCAACTCACTTACATTAAATGCTTCGTCTCTGTCAAGTTTAAATAAATTTCTGGCTCTTGACCAATAATTTACCGGTTGATGAACATCTACGGGGTTTAAATCAAGATTTTCAAAAATCAGATTAAAATACTCTTCAGCATCATTGTATTTACCGGCTCTATGAAGTACATCACCTTTATTCCGTAAATAAACGACATTATTATAAGAAATTTCTAAGTCTTCAAGATGTTCACCGGCAATTTCAATATACTCAAGCGCTACGTCGTGTTCTCCTATGGATGAATAAAAGTTACTAATTGTAGAATACCTGTTCCACCTAACCCTGCTTTCCATTCTTTCCAGATAAGGCAAATACTTTTGGTAATACTTCTGTGTATTATCAATATCTCCAAGCCCTTGGTAGGCAGTGGCTATATTAAAATAGGAGTCTGCCTTATGAGGCAGAGAACCAATTTCTTCGGCAGCTGCCAAAGATGTATAAAAGCTCGTTAAAGCCTGATCGTACAGACCTATTTGTTCAGAAATGCGTCCTCTTAAATTGGAAATAGAAATATAAAGTACGTCTTTGCTTTGGTTGTCGTATAGTTCAATTGCTTTTGCAACATGATACAGAGCTCGGCTAAACTGCAATTGCTGACTGTAGAGCTGGGAAATTGTTATATGATTTATTGCAATAGGCACGTTACTGTCGTCCAGTTTTTCATTAAAAAAAATACTTTCAGTCAGATAGTCAATTGCACGGTCATATTCTCCTGTAACTCTAAATAAATTTCCTAAGTTGTTGTATACAGCACCCAATGATTCATAGTTATCTTCTTCAAGAATGGTAAATGTCTTTCTGTAGTAATACTCTGCTCGTTCAAACTGACTAAGGCCAAGGTAGGAATGACCTGAGAGAAGGTAGCCCCATTCCAGTACATCCGGTTCATTATAGCGTTCCCCAAAGGAACGTATTACCGGTAAAATTTCAAGGGCTTGACTGAATTCACTTGCTCTTCGGTGAAGTATTGCGTCTTGAATGAGGGACTGGATAATTTCAAGGCTATCGGGACTTGAAACAAAAAAGATATTTTTATCATATCCCTCAGCATTACTACTAGCCTTGCTTAATGATGCAATTGGTAGTAACAGCAGCAATAATATTCCACTTAGTACACTTTTCATTTATTAAAAAGAAAATTTTAATTCCTTCCCCAAAAACCTTGTGACGATACTTATATAGAGTTACAATATACAAGTTAGATTTATTTTATCAAGAATGAAATCAGGTATATATAACAAAAAAGAGCCGAAATTATCCAATCCGACTCTTTACTACTACTAAAGTAGGGGTATGTTTGAAGATTAAAATTTCCAGTCGATTCCCGCACTTATAAATCTTGGCAGACCAACACGAATACCTTGTGGTCTTCGGGATACTATGTACCGTTCATCCAACAAGTTTTTCACAGATAATGAAACAACTGCATTATCTACGACGGGCAGATTATAAGTAGCTCGGGCATCTATCACAAAGTGAGCTTCTATTGGGCCTTGGCGCCCGTTTAAGCTTCCTGTTTCTAAGTTTAGCGCATCCCCGAATTGTTTGCCAATATATGTGCCGGTAAGCGATAATCCGAAATCAAATGGTGTTTGCACAGCCACTGTTGTTGACAATAAAAGTTCCGGAGCATAAGGCACAGTATTTCCTTTAACATTAATGGATTCTCCCTGATGGCTTACAAAGCGGTCTTCACTAAACTCTGCATTTACATAGGTGGCATTTGCACGAATATCAATCCCATAAGTGGTTTGCAACATACGCTGTAAGTTTAAACTGAAACTGGCTTCAACACCTGAGTGCCTTGTAGCACCTCCATTAGTCAGGCTTGCTCCCGGCCTTCCGGCGCCTCCTGCTGCTTCGGATACAGGAATTATCTGATTAGAAAAATCAAGGAAAAAGCCGGTTAGTTCAAAGTTGAAACCATTCGAGATACGCGCTCTTGTACCAATCTCATAATTCCAGCTTTTTTCTGCATCAAGTTCCTCACTAATCCCTTCCGCACTAATTGCATCTTTTACCCGTGGAGGGCCGTATCCTCTGTGTATACCCCCATAAAAAGCTATCCCATCATTTAGTAAATAGTTGAAGCCTATGCCCGGTAGTAGTTCAATCGATTCATCTGTATTTTTGATATTAACATTTACGTTAGAAAGTCTCCTTATATCCCGGGTATATTCAAAATATTCCAGTCTTATGCCCGGTGTAACCGATAGCTTATCTGTAAAATTAAACGCATTTTGAACAAATTTGCTAAACGCATGGCCTGTTCTAATTTCATCGTCTCTTAGTAAACCGGATTGCGGACTTAAAATATCACCATTAATGCGCTGTTCGAACGCTCTTTCATACAAATATCTAAAACCTGTATCTAATTCATTGTACACTTTCCCAATTTTGTAGTTTACCGATAACCTTGGCTCAATACCGGCAACTTCAAATTGTCTGTTTCGGTTACCGGTTTGGTCTCTAAAGAAAATCGCTCCTCCCGGAATATCAGGGTTTCCTACAATTCGAATGTATTCTCTGTCGGGATTGAAAACATTATCAAAGTCTTGTCTCGACCAATTCCTTGTGGTTGTGTACCCAAAAGCTGTAGTTGATAGGGTAATATTATCATTTACAAAGTAATTATGGGTTACACTACCGGAATACCTTCTAACATTCAGTAGATCGTCGGGTGAAAGGTGTACAAAATCAAAACCACCTGCATCGTACATTGCTTGTGTTAAACCAACATAAGTAGAATTTGATGTTTCATCGTAAAGACCAAGTTTTACGCCAATAACTGACCTGTCGGTTGCTACAAGCTTGAACTTACCGGTTAAATCGTTGACTGTATAATCCAGCAAACCTATTCCTTCACCCTGTTTTCTAAGGTAGTTTACCTTAAAACCGGTATTGCCAATGGTGTTACCATAGCCCACCTGACCAGTAAAAAATCCGGATTCACCACCACGAAACTGTAGTGTTGCTGTTGGAACAGGAGGCGGGTCTGCTGTAATGTAATTTATTACTCCACCAAAAGTTTGGGGCCCGAACAAAATTGACCCACTACCTTTAACCAACTCTACCCCTGCCATTCTATCCATAGCCGGGGTGTAGTACATTTCCGGCTCTCCGTATGGAGCCAATGCTATTGGGATTCCATCTTCGAGCATTAGAACTGAGCGACTCTTACTCGGATCCAACCCTCTGATTCCAATATTTGCACGTAAACCGATCCCTTCCTCTTCAACAGCATGCACACCCGGAATTTGACGAAATACCTCATGTCCGCTAATTGCTGATACCTGCATAATTTGCTGTTGTGTTACCACTGAAGCAGAACCGGGTACTCGATCTAACCTTTGTGCCCTGCTTCCAATCAGCTCAATTTGGGGCATATCAAAAGAAGGCAGCAATCTCACATTCAATTCTTTGCTTTCGCCAGCACTAATTGATACTGATATTTTTTGTGATTGATAACCGACATACGAGAAAATCAATGTATAATCCCCCGATCGTAGGTTCGTTAAGCGATATCTTCCATCAAGATCAGTTGCTGTACCTGTAGTTGTAGATTCAATAATGATATTAGCTCCGATCAGAGGCTCTCCATTTGAGCCTGTAACGCCCCCCATTATCGTCGCCTGTTGGGCAGATATAGTTGGAATAGCTATAAAAAGAAAAAATAAATAGTAACCGATTTTAAGCATTTGAATTATTTCAACAAGGTTAATAATGACTTTTATTTTGAACGAATCTAAATTACAAGCCAATACACCCAAAAGTCAACCTTATTTTTATTTAATCTAAATTAAATACAACTCGCTTGTACAGCTTGACTTACAGTTAGTCACATTTGTATTTATTCAAATTTTTATAGCCTTTTACCGAGTATTTGGCGATTATATGCCTTATGAAAAAGGTTAAAACACTTATTATTGGTGCCGGCGTAACCGGCTTATCTCTGGCTTTTTACCTAAAAAAAGCAAATACTGACTTTATACTGATTGAAAAGTCTAATTCGCCGGGGGGCGCTTTAAACACGATTCATAAAGATGGGTGGATATTGGAATCAGGGCCCAACACCATCTTATTGACCAATACCTTTTTTACCGAAATTGTACAGGAAGTTGGTCTGGAACAGAGACTATTGAAAGCTAATCCCGCTGCAAAAAAACGGTTTATTATAAAAAATAAGCAGCCCGTTAAGTTACCTTCATCCCCTTTGGCATTTTTCAATTCAAGGCTCTTTGGGGTTAAAACTAAGCTGGGACTATTAAAAGAGCCTTTTGTTAGTAAATCCGCTTTAGAGGATGAAGATTTGGCATCTTTTGTTATTCGTAGGTTAGGTAAAGAATTCCTGGATTATGCTATAAATCCATTTGTAGCCGGGGTATATGCCGGAAAGCCGGAGCTACTGTCGGTTCGTTACGGATTTCCAAAATTATACCAAATAGAGCAAAAGCATGGTTCACTTATACTTGGAGCATTGAAAGGTCCGGGTAAAGACCGCGACCCGAATGATATCCCCCGAACCAAAGCACCAATGGTTACATTCGAAGGTGGCAACAGTGAATTTGCTAATACTGTTATGTCTTTTTTGGGTGATGAACACGCTAAATTGAATTCAGGAATACAAACTGTTACTAAAGTTTCTGACGGATATGAAATTGTTTTGGAAAACGGTGACACAATCCATTGCCAAAACCTTGTTTTAACAACGCCGGTAGGAGCTTTGGGTAAAATAAAATGGAATGGTTTGGCGGGTGATGCTTTGCCCAAAGAGTTGATGGAAATCACGTATCCTCCTGTAAGCGTAGTCCACCTCGGATACAAAAGAGAACAAGTGAATCACCCGCTTGACGGTTTTGGCACGCTTGTGCCTGAAGTGGAGCAAATGAATATTTTGGGTGTATTATTCAACAGTAGTCTTTTCCCGAATCGCACACCTGACCCCGACAAAGTACTGCTTACAGTTTTCACTGGTGGAATGCGAAATCCCGAAATCACCGAAAAAAGTAATGCAGACTTAATTCAGGTTGCTCATCAGGATGTTTCTAAATTACTAGGAATAAATGGTGAACCAATACTAAGTCATGTCACAAAATGGCCGGCGGCAATCCCTCAATATCAAACAGGATATGGGACTGTATATCAATCTATTGAGCGTTTTGAAGGAGCTAATAAGGGTCTACACTTACTCGGCAACTATAGAAACGGTATCTCAGTGGGTGATTGTGTAAAAAATGCAGCCTTGTTTGCGCAGCATTTTCTTTAACACTAGTTACGCATTTCGTACGGTTTTGCCTGCTTTATCGGGATTTGAGGTGAGTGTTAGCAAAGTAATTTCGGGACGTACAAGCCGAATGGGAGCGCCAACCAAGCCCACGCCAACATTTACATACAATTGTGATTCACCCTGTTGATAATGCCCTCTGGAGTATTTATGAAACCAATCTATGGGATAAAGCTCAATGCCGGGTAAATCAATAGCAATTTGTCCGCCATGTGTGTGACCGGCAAGGGTTAGATGAATATCTTTTTCACCGGCTAAATCAAATAAATGAGGCCTGTGACTCATGAGAATCTTGAAGCTTTCGGGGTTTAATCCCTTAAAAGCCTTATCAGGATTGGCAAAATTCATGGCTCCGGTACCTGCGTCGTCAATCCCAATGAGATTTACCGGGGCACCGTCAATGTTTAATTCAACATTGCTGTTTTGGAGCATATTCATACGCGTATCGGCAAAAGCGCCTACAACGGCATCAATATCAGCATAATGATCATGGTTACCCGGACTACCGAAAATACCATAGGTTGGTTTTAAAGCGCTAATAGCTTCGCGTATATTCGGTATTTCTGACACATGTGTATCTACATGGTCACCCGTAATGCAAACCAAATCAGGATTTTGTGCATTTATGATTTCAAATATTTCAATTATTTGATTCTTAGACATGAAAATACCCGAGTGGATATCACTAATATGAGCAATCTTTAACCCCTCCAGTTCTGAGGGAAGCTTAGTGTATAGCAATGTTTGGTCGGTGATTACATAATTCCTGTGCGTTGCCACAGCAAAGCCCGTGTTGATGACTAAAGGCGCTCCAAAAGCTAGGGTTCCGGCATTTTTAATAAACTTTCTTCTCGACAAATCAACTGTTTCAGATTTAGTTGAGGAAGGTTTTGGGGTTCTATGTTCTTTCTTGTCGACTTTTGCTCTAACGAAACGTACAACCACATAAGGAGCCGCTACCAAAAATTGCAGAAATATGGTGGCAAAAAAAATACCTCCGGGCTTAATAAGTAACCACTGTATCGCTTCATAGCTATGCAGGTTTGTGAAGCTTACTACAAACCTTGAATAAAACAGGATGTTTCCTATAACCAAGAACCAAAAAGCTGCTTTCAGATAGCTTTCTGAGTCTTTTGAGTTTACAGCCCAATTAGCCATCCACAGTCTGAATGCACGGTAAACTACCCACTGCATTGTCAGAAAAACAGATGATAAGGTTATAAAAAAGAAGAGAAAGAGTAAAAGTGCGTTCATGGTTGTCTGCGAATTGATATTAAAAAGCCCAACGGATAAATAAACGTTTAAATCAACGCTTACATTCCGTTGGGCTTATAATTTTTTGGTAGACAGCGCCTTATAGTGCGTTACTTATCTTATCAACATAATCGAGTTTTTCCCAAGTAAACTCATCACGACCAAAATGACCATAAGCAGCAGTGTTTCTAAATACAGGCTTGGTAAGGTCGAATCTTTTAATTATTCCACCCGGAGTACAGTCAAATACTTTTTTGACGGCATCAGCCAACTTTAAATCATCAACTTTACCGGTATTGTATGTATTTACTGATACGGAAACAGGTTCGGTAACACCAATAGCGTAGGCTAACTGCACAAGGCATTTGTCAGCAAGCTGAGCTGCTACGATATTTTTGGCAATATGACGGGCTGCATATGCAGCACTACGATCAACCTTAGTTGCATCTTTACCCGAGAATGCGCCACCGCCGTGGGCGCCGTGACCACCGTAAGTATCAACAATAATTTTTCTGCCTGTCAAACCTGTATCACCGTGTGGACCACCAATTACAAAGCGTCCGGTTGGATTAATGTGGTAAATCGTGTTGGCATCTAAAAGATTGGCTGGAATCACCCTCGGGATAAGGTGTTCCTTTACATCTACGTGAATTTGCTCAAGTGTTGCCTCTTCATCGTGCTGCGTACTCAAAACGATTGTATCAACACGAAATGGTTTGCCATTTTCATCAAGTTCAACAGTAACCTGACTCTTACTGTCCGGTGCAAGATATGGCATAATGGTAGAGTTCTTACGAATATTTGCCAATTCCCGTACCAAGTCATGAGACAACTGAATACTTAAAGGCATGAAGTTATCTGTCTCTGTACAAGCGTATCCAAACATCATTCCCTGATCGCCCGCGCCAATTGAATCGGACTTATCTACACCTTGATTTATATCCGGGCTTTGTTGATGGATGGAAACCATAACACCGCAAGACTCAGAATCAAACCGGTATGTATCTTTCGTGTAACCGATTTCCTTAATGGTTTTTCTAACCGTTTCCTGAATGTCAACATAAGCTGAAGTTTTTACTTCACCCGAGATTACAGCCAGACCGGTAGTAACAAGTGTCTCAACTGCAACACGCGAATTGGGATCTTGCTTAAGCATTTCATCCAAAATGGAATCTGAAATTTGGTCGGCGATTTTATCGGGGTGCCCCTCGGAAACGGATTCTGATGTAAATAGTCTTTTCATGTATACTTATAAATGGAAGGGAGTAAAAATTTTCAAAGACTCGAAATATACTATTTTTACAATTAAATTTCTTTACCAAAACGATATCAACCAATTGCTCTAATTAATTCGTTTTTTCTAAAAATTTGTAGCTATTTTGCACGACAAATTACGACTGAAGATCTCGCTTCTATGCTAAATACAATTCTAATTTTTCTTGGTCTTTTTACAACAATAGTTGTTGGGTTAATGATAGTTGGTTTGGTCGTTAGACTATTCAGCCCTTCGAAAATTAAGCGAACCAACAAATGTTCCAGTGAACATACTTTCTGTTATTTGACAAGAGCAAAGAAAAACAAGGCAGAACAAGTTTTAAACTTTTTTCTTGCAATTAGGATATATCAATGTATGTACTGCAAAAAGAAATACGTGAGAGTTGCTCCTTTATTTAAAAAGAAAAAAAGCCGTACGTCTTAACCCGAATTATTCACGAAAGCATGAAATTTAAATCTTATACTATTAAAAATATTGTATTTAGAAAAATACCACACTCACTCAAATTTGGGTGTCGTTAGCATGCTACAAAATTTCCATGCTAGCTGCGTTGAAGTTGAAAAATTCATGCTCAGGGTACTAAAGTACCTTCCGCTGATTTTCCACCTTCGCCTTGCTACCAAGAAAATTTTTTGGTGAATAATCCGGGTTAATTCAATACTAACCAAATAACCCGCCTTCCGAACCCGGTAATTTCACTCCTAAATACTCAAAAGCCTTAGCCGTAGCCACCCTGCCTTTTGGCGTTCGCTGAATGAATCCTTCCTGAATTAAAAAGGGTTCGTAAACTTCTTCGAGAGTACCCTTCTCTTCGTTTACTGCAACTGCAAGTGTTCCGAGACCTACCGGTTTACCTTTGTATTGAGCAGTAAGTACATTCAGGATTCGAATATCCATTTCATCCAGTCCGTTTCTATCAACTTCAAGGGCATTAAGAGCTTTATCTGCTACCAAGTTTGTAATTTCGACTTCACCATCAACTTCAGCAAAATCCCGGGTACGACGTACTAAGCGATTAACAATTCTTGGGGTACCTCTACTTCTGCGTGCAATCTCATAGGAACCCTTATCAGATATACCAATATCCAAAATACCGGCTGTTCTTTGTGCTATAAGTTGAAGTAATTCTACTTCATAATAGTCCAACCGTAAATCAATGCCGAACCTTGCCCTTAAAGGTGCCGTTAATAGGCCTTTTCTAGTTGTGGCACCGATAAGCGTAAAACGTTTAAGATCAATTTGCACACTGCGGGCATTAGGACCGGAATCAATTAAAATATCAATTTTGTAATCTTCCATAGCCGAGTAGAGATATTCTTCGACAACGGGATTTAAGCGATGAATCTCATCAATAAATAACACATCTCCTTCGCTTAAGTTGGTGAGCAATCCCGCAAGGTCACCGGGCTTTTCCAATACCGGTCCGGTTGTTGGCCTGAAGCTGACTCCCATTTCATTTGCAATGATAGAAGCAAGCGTTGTTTTACCTAAGCCCGGCGGACCCGACAGTAAAACGTGGTCGAGGGATTCGCCACGCATCTTAGCCGCCTTTATAAAAACAGAGAGGTTATCCAGAATTTTTTGTTGACCGATAAATTCTTGCAGTCGAAGTGGCCTCAGACTTTTCTCAAAGGCATTTTCTTTTAAATCGGCATTTAGCAAGGGGTTTGACACTATTATTGGGAGGTTTTGTTTTCTTTCTTAAAGTTAGATAAGATAACGCATCAACCCAAACCGTTTAAGAAAAAACTTTAGGGGTCAATTTCATAAGGAGAAATATCTTCAAACCCGGCACCATAAATATAGGAATCCAATATCCTTAACTGGCGAAAAGCTTCACGCTTAAATGGTCCTTCAAAGCCATATGCCATGTGGAATGAATCCCGTGCATCTTCAATTTCTCCCAAAATCAATAAAGCATTGGCTCTGTACCACCAAGCTTTCTGAATACGCAAGTCATCGTCAGATTTTTCTGCCAATTCAAGAAGTAATTCAGCAGACTCCTCATACATTCGAAGATTATAATAAAGAATACCTGCATTCATATAAGCAATTTCAGTTCTGGGGTCGTCGGGATTTTCTCTAATAATCTCGAGATAGGACTCAAGGGCTAATTCTTTATCATTTTGAAAGGCTAGCATAAGTGCCATATCAAGGGAACCGGTAAGTTCATCGTCAGCAATAATTTCATCACTACGAAGAGCAGCAAGGGATTCCATTTCAAAAATATCTATCGCTTGTATGTAAGTAAGGCTATCTTGAAAAACGAGAATATTAGGGTCTTGCGGACTTATAACTCTAAGTTGGTTTATACCTATAACTAACGTTAGAACTGCTGCTGCTGCTAAAGCCCATTTAGTATAACTGCCAATGTAGCTAACCTTTGCTTCATTAGCCTGCTCTTTTGAGCCCTCTAAATCTACTTTTGAATACTGTACTTCTGACAGTTTGTTTTTTAAGGTTGCCGTAAAAACCAATTGATCATAAAAAGACGGGTTATCGAATAACCAAGCCCAAAAAGCTTCTTTTTCTTCTTTGGAAATATTTTTAGAAAGAAAATGATCAATTTTCTTTTGGGCTTCTATTTCTTTGTTTGATTTATTTGATGCTGCCATATTTTTTAGCTAGGGTGATTTACGAATCTCAATAAATGGCAGATTTGACTCTTTAACTTTACGGATTTTACTAACACTTTATATAACTTTATGATAAAAATTGCCATTTTTGATCAGTAATCAAGTACTTGTAACCTATTAATCACTTCAAACTCATTTCCTTACAAAAAAATTATAATTTTTTTCGCACACATTCCTGCAGTTGTTTTTGGATACGGTGTCGTCTCACCCAAACGTTACTTTCGGATATATCAAACTTAGTGCCAATATCAGCAGCTCGGGCATCCGGGTTATTCAAAATGTAAGACATAAACCTTCTGTGGATTTCTTCTAACTTTTCCAGACAGAAATCTAAAATCTTTTTAAGCTCTTGATTTATAAAAATATCATAAGGGTCTTTTTGTTTGCTATCGAAGTCGGTTTGCTCAGTTTTCACCTCTTTTGTAGTTGCCCGGTATGTTTTTAGAAAATAGTTTTTTAAAATCTGTCTTGCGTAACCTCCTGCATTCTCCGGAATATCTTCCCTAACCTGAGCAACTTCCATCATTTTTAGTATGGTGTCTTGTGCACAATCCTCAGCATCCTGTTCACTTGCACTAAATGTAAACCTTAAATAAGATACCATAACTTTTAAAACCACAGGAGTTAGTCTGTTGATCTCTTTTTCATCTTTTTCGTAAATAGCCTTAAATAGTAAATCAAATTCCATCGTCCCTAGAGTTAAATTTTTTGCCCTTATGGATTTTGGATTATAAAGAAAAAAAATGAATAATATATCGTAGAAATAATCTCTGCTATGATTTTATATCAAATATAGTCAAGCAAAAGAAAGAAATTGAAGGACTCGAAATGGTTTACTTTCCGATACAAAAACGGCTAAAAATCGAGTCGAGCAGATCCTCGGTTGTAATCTCTCCGGTTATGGTTCCTAGTTCATGAAGTGCCGCTCTCAGGTCTATAGATAAGAAATCGCCCGTAATACCGTCGTCCAGTGCTTTTAGCGCGGCATCTATATGCTCTTTGGTTTTTACAAGTGCATCTCTATGCCGACTGGATGTAATAATAAGTCCGGATGTGTCAATTTCTTTAGAGCCCAAAACCGTATTTTTCATACGCTGCTTAAGATCTGTTATCCCTTCTTCCAACTTAGCAGAAATGAGCAAATCATAGTGATTATTGTCTATTGATTTATCAAAAGCGAGGTCTTTTTTTGTGCCAATTATCAATACAGGTTTTTCGGGATGATTATTCTTAAAGCTTTCTGCTAGTTTTCTCTCATCGGTTGTATTGAGGGTCAAGTCAATCAAAAAAATTACAAGATCGGCTTCGAGTAGTGCTTTCTCCGATCTGCGAACTCCCTCTGCTTCAATTTGGTCATCCGTAATCCGTATGCCTGCTGTATCAGTCAGAGTAAATAAAAGACCATCATAACTCCAGTCGGCATCAATCACATCACGGGTAGTTCCGGCTATTTCCGACACTATGGCGCGCTCGCGTCCCATAAGGGTGTTCATAAGGGTTGATTTACCCGCATTTGGTGCTCCGGCAAAAACCGTTTTCACCCCGTGTTTAACCAACCTCCCGGTTTCGTAGGTTTCCAATAAGCGATTAATTTCAATAACCAACTCATTCAGGAGTTTTCTTAGCTGGTCACGGCTAGCAAACTCAACATCCTCTTCTATAAAATCGAGTTCGAGTTCAACCAAAGCGGTGGCATCAATTATTTGCTGACGAAATTGTTTGATGTGTGACCCTAACTTTCCATCAAGTTGCTGGCGGGAAGATTCCGTTGCTTTCCTGCTTTTTGCATGGATGAGGTCGGCTACCGCTTCTGCCTGAGATAAATCCAGTTTACCATTTAAAAAAGCCCGCATCGTAAACTCACCCGGTTCGGCAGGCTTAGCACCGGCAGAGAGTACAGCCTCGAGAACCAATTGGTTGTTTAACACACCACCGTGACATGAAATCTCGACGGTGTCCTCGCCTGTGTAAGAGTTTGGATTTTTAAATAGGGAAATAAGTACATCGTCAATAACCCTACCATTATGTTCAATCTTGCCATAATGAATGGTGTGTGATGCTGCATCCTGAATATTTTTACCCTTAAAAATTTTTCCGGTTATAGAGAATGCGTCTTTACCGGAAACACGAATAACGGCAATTCCACCTTCTCCGGGCGGGGTTGCGACAGCAGCTATAGAATGGTTTGAAATCATAAATAGGTTTAACTTTCAGACATTTCTTTTAAAATACCACCTTTATTATAACTAATTATAAATCTCAATTAATTTAAGCCTATCTCCCTTTGCTCTCTTAACCTTAAAATTTACCCACTTGTATCACATAACATGGCTTGTTATTTTGATTTCATTTTAATCACCTAAATCACATGCCTGTTTTATGAAGTTTCAAATGCCGCATACGCTCACGCTTTTATTCTTTTTAATGGTTGCAGCTTTGGTGGCAACATGGATCATTCCACAAGGGCAATTTGCAACTGAAGTGGTTGATGGCCGAACAGTAGTTGTTCCCGGCACTTTTCAGGTGGTTGAAGATGCCGACCGATTAGGTCCTATAGAGCTTTTTACTGCAATCCCGCGTTCATTTGCTGCTGCTCAGGATATCATTTTCTTCCTGTTCATCATTGGTGGGGTAATGGCGGTTATTCGTAAAACAGGCGCTATTGATGCTCTTTTAGGCCGGTTACTTGAACGGTTTAACGAGAAACCTGCTACCCTCATTTTTATCGTAATCTTTGTATTTGCTCTGGCATCCAGTGCGGTTGGGGCTTCTGCAGAATACATTCCGTTTGTACTCATTTTGGTTGCTCTTTGTCGCTCCTTGAAAATGGATACCATGACAGCCGTTGGAATTATTATTGCCGGATATGGTATTGGGTATGGTGCCGCGGCTTTTAATCAATATACTGTTGTGGTTGCTCAAGGTGTTGCCGGGCTGCCAACCTATTCGGGAATGGAGGTTCGATTAGCAATTATGGTACCATTTGTTCTTATTGGAGCACATCATGTATGGAGCTATGCTAGAGGCGTACAGCTTGACCCATCCCGCAGTTTAATGGTTGGCGTTGAATCGCATGTGCAGGGGTCAGCTGAAAAAACGTATCCTGCTCTAACAATGACACATCGCCTCATTTTAGTTGCTTTCATCCTCACACTTGGTATTGCTGTATATGGTATTCGTTATCAGGGTTGGTATCTCATTGAGCTTGGTGCCGCTTTTGTAATTCTGGGAATCGTTGCTGCAGCCATCGGACGAATTGGCCCCAGCTTAATGGCTAAAGAATTTGTAATTGGTGCACGAGAACTAACCGAGACAGCCTTACTGGTTGGTGTAGCACGTGGTATTGCGCTAATTATGGAAGATGGACAAATCCTGCACTCCATTGTCCATGCGTTATCCGTTCCGCTTTCAATGGTTGGAGCCGAGCTGGCAGCAGTCGGAATGATGATTATGCAAACCATTTTAAATCTTTTTGTACCATCAGGTAGTGGACAGGCTTTCGTAACCATGCCGTTAATGGCACCACTTAGTGATCTCTTAGGTATTTCACGACAAATAGCCGTACAGGCTTTTCTCTTTGGTGATGGCTTTGCCAATATGCTTGTACCAACAAATGCCGTATTGATGGGTATCCTTGGTATGGCTGGCGTACCTTACGACCGTTGGTTCCGCTTTTGTATGCCGCTTTTATTAAAACTCCTCGCTTTTGCCGCCGTCTGTATGGTGTTTATGGTTTGGCTTGGCTTTTCCTGATTTACACATTCATCATAATCCCAATTAAGTAAAAATGTCCATTTTTTTCTGGGTTGTTATCGGATATCTGATACTTTTGATGACCATTTCGGTTATTAAAAGTCGTGCCATTAAAAATCAGGATGATTTTATGGTGGCCGGCCGAAAAGTCCCAACATACAAATTAGTGGGCACGCTTCTCTGTACGTGGCTCGGCTCAGGCACGCTGCTGGCAGGAGCCGGATTTGCCGCACGAGTTGGAATTTCTGAACTTTGGCTGGCAGCAGGTGCATGGATTGGTATCATCATAGTATTTTTTCTGGCAGCTAAAGTTCGCAGAATAGCCCAATATACCGTCCCCGATATCCTTGAATTGCGTTACAACAAATGGGCACGAATATTAGGAACCCTCGTAATAGTAATAGCATACGTTACCATAGTGGGGTATCAATTCAGGGGTGGCGGCATGGTGTTAAATCTGGTTGCTGGAATACCGGAGTGGCAGGGCGTTTTGCTAACTGCTGCCTTCATCATTACTTTTACGGCATTTGCCGGAATGCTTTCCATTGTTTCGGTTGATATTATTAACGGCGCCGTTATTACCGTTGCTGTATTGGTGGCACTCCCTCTTGTTTTCTTTAATCTGGGTGGATTTGAGTACGCCACAACCCAACTCGACCCTCAGTTATTTAGCGTAACGGGTGGTCACGATTGGATTTGGATTATGGGCGTTTTCTTCCCGACGTTTCTTTTGCTTATGGGCGAGTCGAATATGTATCAAAAGTTTTACTCCGCCAAGAGTGAAAAATCTGCAAAAACCGCAGTAGTTTGGTGGGTGATTGGTACCATTATTATTGAAACCGCCATAGCCACGCTCGCTATCTTTGCATTCAGTCACTTCAACTCCCTCAGTCCTGATAGCATCTCGTTTCTGTCAGAAGAAAACAGTGAACGCATCATCTTACATACGGCACGCTACGCAGTAGAGGTTGGAGTTCCTCTAATTGGAGGGTTATTCCTGATTTGCGCCGGCGTTGCAATTATTACATCTACCGGTAATAGCTTTTTGCTAACGCCATCAACCAACTTAACGCGTGATATTTACCAGCGATTTATCAATCCCCAGGCTGATGAAAAACGTATTGTGTTTTTCCAAAGGATGATGGTTGTGGTGTTAGGCTGTGTTGCATGGTTGCTGCTTACCCAATTCCGCACCATACTTGACATGGCATTTACTGCCTACACTATGATTGGAGCCGGACTTACTCCCGCGCTTCTAGCTGCTTTTTTATGGAAACGGGTAACCACAGCCGGCGGGGTTGCATCCATTGCAACGGGTATGTCGGTTACATTGCTCATTACCGTTTTGAATCGTGTTTTGGCTGAACCGGTTATAAGTACGGAATATATCGTATTACCGTCAGCCGGAGCTTCCATCCTTGTTTTAATTGTAGTTTCTCTCTTGACCCAACCTGATCCAAAAGAAAAGTGGTCGAAGTTCTACGAAGAGGATGAAGTATCCTTAGATGACATCATAAACGAAGACAACTAATGCTATTCAGATACTCTTTTTTTTGCATTTTATTATGTTCGATAATTTTGACCGCCTGTTTACCTGAACCTGTTGAAATATCGGGTGATTTTCCTGGAGTGGGCGCAGAAATTGAAGATGTGGTGTCTCTGGATTCAAGTACTCCGACCACTTTTGAAGGCTCTGTTATTTTGAAACTCTCTGACGATGATTTACCGGTCTTCTTTGGCAGAATCAACCAAATTGAAGTTCTGGAAGATGGCAGCTTTATAGCTTTCGATACCGCTCAGGTTCACATTTTGCTTTTTGACAAAGAGGGCAATTTTGTTGAATTTTTTGGTGATGAAGGTGAAGGTCCCGGTAGTTTTTCAAGGGAGGCTGTCATTAAAGTTTATGACGGAAATATTTATGTATTCGACCGATTGGGATATAAGATTGATGTATTTACCCATCAGAATGGAAGCTGGACATACACCAAAACCTATACCCTCGAAAATATTGATGGAGACCGACCGGATACGCTTATAGATGTGAATTCAGAGTTTTTCAGCATTCGGTACCGTCATAACCGTACTAGGCAAGGGAAGACATTTTCCGTTTCCCATTTGGTACAGATTTCAAAACAAAGCCCAGAGGATGTTCAAACCTGGCTGGTAGAATATCCGCCCATTAATTTGTTTTTTGAAGATCTTGGCGGGTTTTGGGCATCCTATCCCGGTCCGTTTACACCTTTGCCGGTCGTTGGGGTTACATCAAACAGTGATATCATAAGCGCCAGAACCGACCTATTTCGGTTTTTACGTTCGGATTCAAACGGTAATCCCGTTAACGTCACCGAGAAAATTGTCGAGCCGCTTCCACTAACACCAGAACAAAAGCAAAACGTGAGCGGATTTGCCGACAGGATTATGGATTTGGTACAGGAAAACATGCCCGATTTTCGTCCGCCGGTAATCAACCGAATTTTCCCTGATAATGAAAACAACTTATGGGCCGGCTACATAAATGAAAACGAAAGCTATCAGGAGTGGTTATTAATCAACGAACATGGGGGTTCCGAGAAATCAATCCGTTTTGATTTAGACGTTCAGATTTTGAATTATAAAAATGGATTATTTTACGGGCTTATCGAAAATCAAGAGGGTGTGATGGTTCCGGTTGTAATTGGAATGAGTGAGAGCTAAGGTGCTTTTCATTTAAAAAGCCGGATATCGAAACGGAAATCCTTAGACTCAACTATTTTTATATCACGAATATTGGCATGATTTGGGTTAATTAAATAATTAAATTCTCCATCTACTGTTGCTGATGGTACTTTAAGGACTAAAAATTTATTGGTTTTTATAAAATCGTCACCTATGGCTTGAGTGGCAGAACTATAAGTTATTGAATTCCACCCATTGGGTAAATCATGAGTTGGAATCTCCTGAATATCAACTGAATCGGGAATTTCAATACTCAAAATTTTATAGTCTACAGGTAAATAACCGAAAGGAATATGAACTGCCACTTCAACCATGCATAATGCTCTTGTTTGTGAGGTGTACACAACCGGAACCCCTTTACTATTCCATCTCCCCCCGGCTAAACGTGCTCCCTGACCTGATAAATCGTTTTCATATTTACCTTTACAAATACGATAAACAATCATGCGAGTACGCCATGTTCAATTCTCAGTAGTTCATCTTTTATTAACTCAACTCCAAATCTACTATCTAAAAGCTCAACAGGTTTAATTCCACCAAGTGCAGTATTGGGGCTGTTAATCCATGCGAAAAAGTTTTCAGGTTTACCAAATACTTCAACCCCCTTATCTAATAAGAGCACAATTTCAACAACTTTCTCGGTTTGGGTAAGGTTAAACGTCTTTTTTTCTTTTTGGTAACGCTGTATAGTACGCTCGGACAAATTCAAGAAAGTTGACCATTCCTCTAGATTGAAGGGTGTTTTTTCAACCAATTTTTTGAACGCCGCATAGGTAATTCCCTTCCGGGATAACTCTACAAGTTCCAATAGATTTAAATCTTTGTTTTGTTTGTCTGTAAGGAGGATATCCAAACTTGCTGAAGTTGACATTGTAATTCTATTTAGTGGGTATTTCTTATTATAATAAACGCAATAAGGCGACATTTGTCAAGATTTTTTTGACAAATGTTAATTTTGTATTTTTGTTTTTAGCACAAATAAATCACATCGAAACCTCAAACGGTTCATGTTTCCGCCACCAGCGCTCGGCTCTCAGCACGGTTATAATCGTTTTTGAATCGGTAATATCCCCTGATTCTATCATTTCGAGCACTGTTTTAAATGGGAATCTATGGCGGGTAAGAAACTCATCATCATCGGGGTTTTGATCTTGTTCTTTGATATTCCACCCTATAAACAAATGGATGATTTCATCGGAATATCCCACACATGGATGAAATGAGCCAATCTGCTCAAGGTTTTTACAGGTTAGTCCGGCCTCTTCCTGTAACTCCCGCTTTGCTGTTTGTAGGGGCGTTTCATTGGGGTCCAATTTACCGGCCGGTACTTCAAGGAATACATCCCCAACCGGATACCGGTACTGACCCACGAGCATTACATCTCCGTTGGCAAATACCGGCAATACAACAGATGCACCCGGATGTTTGATATACTCTCTTCCTGATGTTTTTCCGTTTGGAAGTTCTACCTCATCTTTCCAAACCTTTAATAAAGCACCATCAAATACTTGTTTTGTCGAAATATTGATTTCTGCATTCCTCTCAGAAATGGAACGCCATTCTTTATCTTGCTGCATTGTGGAACCTTCTAAAAGTTAAATAGTTACACCGTTAGTTCTTCAATAATATTATCCCGGATTATTCACCAAAAAATTTTCTTGGTAGCAAGGCGAAGGTGGAAAATCAGCGGAAGGGTACCTTAGTACCCTGAGCATGAATTTTTCAACTTCAACGAAGCTAACATGGAAATTTTGCAGCATTCTAACCACACCCAAATTTGAGTGCGTGTAGTATTTTTCTATATACAATATTTTTAATAGCATAAGATTTAAATTTTATACTTTCGTGAATAATTCGGGTTAATCCGATTTGCACTCAACTCCGTATTTGCAAATAAGATATATCAGTTATCAAATTAATCTGAATTAACAAATTACGATATCTAATTGGCAATTAGTATTTGAGAAAGCCCTATTATGAAAATCACATTCTTGTCACAATCAATTCTTACTACCTTCATCCTGCTACTATCTGTAATAGATGTTGGTATTTTTAGCACCAAAAATACAGGTGAAGAAATTAGCGGGTGGAAAGAAATGAACTTTAGAGGTATTACACCAACGGAGTACAAACTGTACGATTATGATGGAAAAACGGTCGTTAAAGCAATTAGCAATAATTCATCATCTGGGCTAATTAAAGAAGTGGAAATTGATTTGAAGGAGTTCCCCATCCTCAACTGGGAGTGGAAGGTAACAGGAATTTTTGAGGATGGCGATGTTTTTAAAAAATCGGGTGATGATTATCCTGCCCGAATTTATCTCGTATTTGATTATGATATAAAAAATTTAAGCCGGGGTAAAAGAAATCAAATCCGTTTACTTAGAACTTTCTATGGACAGGTTCCCACCAGAGCTATCAACTATATTTATGAAAGTCGGGCCGAAGTTGGGACTATAGTTGAAAATCCCTATACCGATTTGGTAACGATGGTTGTTGTGGATAGCGGCACCGATAGCCTGAATGAATGGCAATCATACAGCCGAAATGTTTATGAAGATTATCTGGAAATATTTGGGGAAGAACCACCAAAAGTTATAGGTGTAGCCATAATGACCGACAGCGATGATACAGGCGAATCTACAACAACCTATTTTGGTGATATCTATTTCGAAGAATCAAATTCCGAGAGTTTATCTGCGGAGAATTGAAATTAGATTGAGGAGTTCGTTTTGAATCTTGGTTGATTGGTTTAGGGGTTTTGGACGACGGACGGCAGACAACGGACGGCTGACGACAAACGAAAATCTCATTAACAATGAAGTATGACTGAAGAATCTCATTGAAACTATTTAAAACATAGAACCCTTGGAGGGCTCAAAGCCCTTCAAGGGTTTGCAGAAAGTTAATTCATGGGGGTGTTTCATGGGAATCGCTTTGCACGATGCGCAGCATTTTGACTGCACCAAAATTTGATTTAATGAGGCATTTGCTTATTACCAAAGTATGAAATGGCTTAACCCGGATTATTCACCAAAAAATTTTCTTGGTAGCAAGGCGAAGGTGGAAAATCAGCGGAAGGGTACTTTAGTACCCTGAGCATGACTTTTTCACCTTCAACGAAGCTAGCATGGAAATTTTGCAGCATTTTAACCACACCCAAATTTGAGTGAGTGCGGTATTTTTTCTAAATGTAATATTTTCAATATTATAAGATTTTATTTTTATCTTTTCGTGAATAATTCGGGTTAATCTTTAATTTACATACCTTCGTAAATAGTTCGGACTAAGAACTTTTCTCTCTTAACGACATGACCATCCATCCACTAAGTGCAGCCATAGCCAATAAACCTACAACACCAGCCTCGGGACCGAATTCTGCTCCTGTCCACCAGCTTGCACCGGTTAAATCGGTCTGGATGATAGACTCCCTAAAAAACGTCCCACTCACCGGCATTCCGTAAATTCCGCCCATACAAAAGTTCCATGATGCATGCAGGCCTACAGGAATTGCCAAAGACCTTTTAAAGTAAACGGGAAGTGACAGCATCACTCCTGCAAGCATAATGTTGAAGGTAGAAATAAAACTAGCTCCAGGATTACCTGCATGAAGCAATCCAAAAATTACAGACGTGATTCCAATACCCGATATCAGTGCTTTGCGCTCGTCAAAATTCGGGAATGTAAAACCTTGTTTTATGTTGTAGAGCAGGTAGCCCCGCATCCAAACTTCTTCATAAAACCCAACGACAAGCATCAATCCAAGATAACCAAAAAATGGAATCAGAAACCCGTTTGGCAGGGCACGCTCCCAACCAAATCCCTCAAATTGAATTGAACCGGTTAAAGCTAATACACCAACAATCCCGGAAATAGCCAGAAACCCGGCAAGAAATCCTTTCATACACTCAATAAACCAATGTTGATTTAAATTCAGCCCATATGAGCGGACATCTCGTTTATCAAGCAACCAAGTGGCTACTGCAATACTAATCAAAACAGCAGCAGCCATAACGTACGTACTGCCTACAAGTTCTGTTGGTATCACCAATGATAAAATGATAACAAGCACAAAAGCCATCATTGTTTGGAATAAGATTCTCCAACCCGCCCGAAACCTTTTGTCTTCAGGATTTAAAAACACCCATTTCATATCATTTTAGGTTTAAGTACATATCAACATGGGGAATTCCGGCATCATCATAAACATCCCCCTTTACCTTAAAACCGTGTTTACCATAAAATGGTACTGCATGGGTTTGAGCGCTCAGCCAAACTTCCGTCATTCCTTTTTGATGAGCAATGTGCAATAGTTTTTTAATGATGGCTGAGCCAAATCCAAACGACCTGTACGCTTTTAATACTGCCATCCTACCTATCCAACCGTTTGGTTTAAGCCGACCGGTAGCAACAGGAACACCATCAGCTGTAGATATCAGAACGTGTGTACTCACCTCATCAAAAGTATCAATTTCTTCCTCAATAGGTACCTTTTGCTCATCTACAAAAACGGGAATACGAACAGATAACAGCTTGTCTCTTTGATTCCAGTCGGTTACATCAAGCCAAAAAAATGTAGATTTCCCCATCAAAAGCTGTCCTTTTTAACCCGGATTATTCACAAAAAAAATTTCGTGGTAGCAAGGCGAAGGTGGAAAATCTGCGGAAGGGTACCTTACTACCCTAAGCATGACTTTTTCATCTTCAACGCAGCTAGCATAGATTTCACTTCGTGGGAATCGCTTCGCTCGGGGCACTGCGTGGGAATCACTTCGCTCGGAGTGTAGCATATTATCCACACCCAAATTTGAGTAAGTGTTGTGTTTGTCTATATATTATAATTTCAATAGTATAAGATTTAAACTTCATACTTTCGTTAATAGTTCGGGTTAAGCTGTTGGTAAAAAACGGTAGATAGCCCAAAAGTGGCAAAAACTTCCTGCCATTACAAAAATGTGCCAAATTTCATGAAAACCAAACCAGTTCGGCACGGGGTTGGGTTTTTGCATTCCATATACAACGGCTCCTAAAGTGTATGCTACCCCTCCGGTCACAACCCACCAAAGTGCTGTAACCGACAGTGCCTGCACAAGGCTCGGTACAATTAAAACGCCCAACCAGCCCATTCCAAGATATAAAGCAACTGACACCCAACGTGGGGCATTCAACCAAAAAAGTTTAAACAAAACCCCAAAACCGGCAACGCACCAAATTAGGATAAGCATAAGGTTACCCTCCATCATAAGGTAAGCAAAAGGCGTAAATGTACCTGCAATGAAAAGATAGATCATAATGTGATCGAATTTTCGAAGGATAGCCGTGCCTTTTTCATTTAAATCCAATAAATGATATAGGCTGCTTGCGAAATACATCAGTACCATAGTTGTACCAAATATTGAAAATGCGGCAATTTCGGATGATGTATTTCCGGCGCGGATTAAAAAAATGAGCCCAACCAAAGCCAAAAGGAATCCAAGAAAGTGTGTAAGACAGCTAATAGGATCTTTTATCCAACTGATGTATTTACCCATCACTGCAGCTTCTCAAACTCGCTTAAATAGCTACTGTCCAAATCTGCAAGCAAGTTAAATGCTTCCAGTCTTTTACCGGTATCAGCTTCAAGAAACGCAGCGGTAAATTCACGATGTTTGGTACTAAAAAGAATATCAAATAAAAAACGCTCGGTCGTTTGTCGTTTGGCATCTTGTAAAGTCTCGAGAGCTTCAAAAATATTTTGGCGCGCCCTGTCGCTATTAATCGTAAATAAATCCAACCCGTGTCTGTGGTAGCGATAATTAAATTTTCTTAAAGGCTCATAACCTGAATTTGTCAACTGCGTAATCAAATGATAACGTGTGCGTCTTGCTCCGGAACCCGTCCATGCTGAACCTGCACCGCTTGATTGGGCTACATTTACCACATTTTGGGCTCGTTGCAGATATCGGGTGCCGCCAAGTTCAGAAAAGCTATCATAATCGTACGCCAAAGCAACATTTACATAAAAGTCAATAAGAGAGGCGATGTCATCATACTGAAACTCATCATACACTAAGTTTCGACTTCTGGTGAAATTAAATCGCCAGTTTGAGTCCTGGGTACGAAAGAGCGGAGTTCTAACAACTGTGTTGAAAATAGGTCGGAAGGATTGAACAACAACATTAGCATCGAAATTTGCGCTACCGTCAACTTCCAGCAAGGTTATACTGAACTGGATTTCAATACGCTCTTCTTCACGAAAAGTATCATCTGTCCATTCATGTTCATTAATGTATCGCTCAATGAGAGGGCGTAGTTCATTCAGATAATCATACTCCGTTGTACTGATCTGCCCAAAATTTACATCTACACGAGCAACTACATCCTGAGAATAAGCCGCTTTAACCCCCGAAAGGATAAAAATAATTGAAAGTAAAAGTGTTAGCGGTTTTAAAAATATCACTTGGAGTATTATTTTATAAAAAAGTAAATGAAAGGTACTAAAAATATGGAAACGATTCGACACCTTGAAAAGTATATGCTATCGGCTCTTGTCTTAATAATATGTTTTGGTATGAGTTCGAAAAGTAGTGCACAAGTAGTTCTTGGTGCTAAAGAAACGGCAATGGGCCAATCATTTACGGCTATGCCCGGTTCGCCCTGGAGTGTTTTTGGGAATCCTGCCATGATGCCTCAAAATACACGTGCAGTATCATTTTATGGGATCAGGTATTATCAAATGAATGAATTAACCGATATGGCAGCAGTTGGGGTTTATGACTTAAATTTTGGTGTTGTTGGCCTGGGTGTTCATTCGTACGGTTTTGATTTGTACAGAGAAAGCCGGTTCCGTACAGCCTTTGCTTATGAATATGAAGGAATTACAGCAGCAGCAGCCATTAACTATACCCAAATCTCTATTCAAAATTATGGTAATGCCGGTACCGTTGTATTCGATTTAGGAATCGCCTATAACATTATTGATGACCTGTACTTTGGCGCTCGTGCAACCAATATCAGCCAAAGCAAAATCGGGCAAGCTGCTGAAGAGTTACCTCGTGAGCTTTCAATTGGATTATCTTATCAGTTGTCTGACCATGCACTATTTGTAAATGATGTAGTTAAAGATACACGCTTCCCACTATCATATCGTGCCGGACTCGAGGTTAGGGTGATTGATAACCTTCACCTTCGTGGCGGGCTTACAACCGAGCCGCTAACTTACTCCTTCGGAATGGGGTTTTCTCAAAATGCATGGGGATTTAATATCGTTGCACAACAACATTTTGAATTGGGCTGGAATCCCGGTCTCGATATTAGGGTAAATTTCTAAGCTTATGAAAGTCACTTCTTTCATACTATTTGGTTTCATCTTGTTTGGGTTGATGCATAACGATGTTATGGCCCAAGCCGAACCTGACACAAGCCGTACCGTAGAGCAGGATATTGAGCGTTTACTTGAAGATTTCGATCCCGACGATCCGGATATTGATCCCGAATTGCTAACTGCCCTCTTGATTGAACTTGCCCGCAACCCCATTAATATTAACCGGGCAGGTATTGGCGACCTTTTACTTGTACCCGGTGTGAATTCTCGACTGGCACAAAATATACTCGAATATAGACGTACCAAACCTTTTGAAAGTGTAGATGAACTTGTAGAAGTATCAGGAATTGGACCGGCAACTTTAGAACGAATGCGCCCTTATATTACCGTTGGCCGAACAGGAGAATTAACCCGGCTGCTGCTCACAAGTCCGGGGTTTTGGCTTGAAGGTGGTCGGTTTGAAGCTTTCAGCCGTATGCAAACCGTAATTCAAGAGCAGGTTGGTTATACCGAGCCTGAGTTCGAGGGGCAAACACGCTATGCCGGTAATTCCTTGCGGTATTATCAACGTTTCAACTATTCTACCCGTCGCCTATCGTTAAACCTTACCCAACTTAAAGACCCTGGTGAGTCACTTACAGGACCCACCGATTTTGACTTCAATTCCTGGCATATTGGCATTCAAAATGTAGGATATTTAGACCGACTTGTAGTGGGTGATTATGGAATTTGGGCCGGACAAGGACTTGTTTTATGGACGGGTCTGGCATTTGGGAAAGGTTCGGATGTTATTCGCGGGCCAAACCGACGAGAGCGAGGGTTAAGACCCTATCAGTCAAGTGAGGAAACCCGGTTTATGCGAGGTGTTGCAGCTACAGTCGGGCGGGATTTACAGGTTACGGCTTTTTATTCCAACCGTCCGCTTAGTGCTACAGTTGTGCAGGGCGATACCATTCGCTTTCCCAGTTCAACGGGCTTTCACCGAACACCTACCGAACTGGCACGCCGTTTTAACACCAACCTCGAAATGTACGGAGGTCGCATTCGCTATGCTTCCGACCGTTTTATTGTAGGTGCTACAGGCTACATTGCCGAATACGATAAATATATTTTGCCGGCATCGGGCATTAGTAATTTGTATGATTTTGAGGGCACAACAGCCTCGGCTTTTGGGGTTGATTATCGTTTATTTTTGGAAACTTTATCACTTTATGGCGAAGCTGCCCGAAGCCGAAATGGCGGAATGGGTATGGTTTCGGGACTTGAATACCCTATTGATCCTAATACGACCATAAATATTACCTATCGAAATTTTGCCAGAGATTTTCAATCGTTATATGGTCAGGGTTTTGGGGAATCATCAGGTTTGCCACGAAACGAAGAAGGCTTGTATGTTGGATTGGAACATCGTTTGACAGACCGTATTTCCTTAAGCGGCTATTTTGACCGTTTCTCATTTCCTTCTCCACGCTTCGGAACGCGCCAGTCTACCCAAGGATACGATTGGCTGGCTATGGGCGAGGTTCGATTTAACCGACAGATGAATGCCTTCATAATGGCGAGAAGTAAAACCAGAGGTAACGATTTTAATTTAAGAGATGAATTTGGAAGAGAAATTACCGTATTGGGCGAGGATATTCGCACGTCTATTCGTTCTCAATTCGAATATCAGATATCACCCCGATTGCGTTCACGTACGCGTGTTGAATGGGCAAGAGCCCGCGACAGAAATGCCGACACTGAATACGGAGTGATGATGTTTCAGGATATCCGTTGGGCTGCCCGGGATAACCTGCAAATCGATATGAGGCTTGCAATGTTTGAAACAGATGGGTTTTCATCCAGAATTTTCTCCTTCGAAAACGATTTGCTCTATGTATTTTCTATTGCAGCACTAGCCGGTCAAGGACAACGCGGTTACATCTTGATACGCTACACACCAACTTCATTTATGGATATTTGGCTCAAGTATGCAGCTACCGTTTATGAAGACCGTCAAGTAGTTGGAAGCGGTTTAGACCAATCCTTTGGGAATGTTCGGAGCCAAATTGGCGCCCAGGTTCGGTTGCGGTTTTAATCAGTAGGTAGCTCGTAAACAAAAAGTCGGTTAATTCGGTCATTAACCAGGTAAAGTCGCTCATTTTCAATGTCAACCGCAATACCTTCAAACTTATCGAGTGGTAGCGGATAAGTTCTAAGTGGGTTGATGTCTAAATCCGTTACCACAATTTTCTTGGAATCATCACTCACAAACCAAAGTTCACCGGTTTGATGAACAAAAAACAAGCCGGCTAAATCACCCATAAAATAGGGTGCCTCAAGATTAACCTCTACCGACCGAACGACATTAAACTCGGTATCAAACTCTATAAACTTACGTGGATTTTTTTCATTCAACACATAAACGTGATTATTTAAAGGGTTCCAGGCAATTCCCTCTAACCCATCATTTGGGTTGTTAGACTCTACCGGCACATTTATGCGTTGGAGTTCAATTCCCTCAGTAGTTAATTGAATAATTTGGCGAAGGCGCTCTTCGGCTACCCAAAGTGTGCCGTCGTTAGGGTTCATGGTAATTCCTTCTAAATCGTCCCCGGCATAGTTAGTGAGTACATCCAAAATTTGGCCGGTAAATGAAATAGCATACACATGCTGACCGGGGTCGTCACTTACTGTCCATAAAAAATCACCACTCATATCTATTGTTAATCCGGAAGGGTCGTTAATCTGGAGCTGGTAATCGGCAATTAAAACCAGTTCAGTCGGTTCGTCATCATCAATTGGTAGACTTTTTGTCATTTCCGCGCAGGAAGTTAAATATAAAGATAGTATCAGAATGCAAACTTGGAGTCGAAAATGCGAAATAGGTAAATTCATTAATCAAATATAAGCGTGAATCTTTAGCAAATTACGAATTATTAAATTACGAATACTTTGGGTCAACTCGTTGATAAATGTAAGTATTGGAACTGCTTTTCTGGGAGGTTTTTATTTTAGGGTGCTGGAATGTTTTTCTTTGTACAATTATAAATCTTTTCACTTGATTAATCAGCACTCAATTATAGCTATTACTTTACCTCAATGAGGTTAATTTAAATCCGATTAACTACACAAATTATTCTTCAGTTTTATCTATCTCCTGCATACTGTTCTGATTGAGTTTATTTCACTTTGGGAAAATTAATCTGCGGCAATCTGTGAGAATCTGCTTAATCCGTGGTTAATTCCAAAGGGGGGTTTTGAGCTAAATATTTATTTCATATATAAAAACACTAAATGATGGTTTTATAGAACATGCAGTATTCTAATAGTCGGCTGCTCCGCGGTATATACTTAACCCGAATTATTCACGGGAGGATGAAATTTACATCTTATACTATTATAAATATTGTATTTAGAAAAATACTAAACTCACTCAAATTTGGGTGTGGTTAACATGCTGCAAAATTTCCATGCTAGCTGCGTTGAAGGTGAAAAAGTCATGCTCAGGGTACTTAGGTACCCTTCCGCTGATTTTTCACCTTCGCCTTGCTAACAAGAAAATTTCTTGGTGAATAATCCGGGTTAAGATACTATTAACTTGCAGTGTAACATTTTTAGAGAGTAATGAATTGCCTGTATGTCTCATTCCAATAAATACAGAAAAACGGCAAGATGAAGGAATTCACTAATTGAATGTTTCCAAAAAAGTTTTTTCTGCTAGCACCTCAAAATAAAAACCTCCCCTTTTCTCCTTATCTCCATGGTAAAATTTAAATGGTAAAATTTAAAATGAAGTATTATTCATGATAAAAATTCAGAATTGGCTATATTGTTTTCCGATCGAAAACAAAAATTGTTACGAACGATATTCCGCTCGATAACTTTATACCCTAATATGGCAGAAAAACTAACATTAGAGAGAGAACTTGGGCTAACCTCCATCATTGCTATAAGTATGGGTGCCATGATTGGGAGTGGAATTTTTATCCTCCCCGGTATTGCAATGGCAGAAACCGGACCTTCTGTAATTTATGCCTTCATTATTGCAGGATTACTGGTATTCCCGGCTGCTATTAGCATAGCTGAACTTGGCACAGCAATGCCCGAAGCAGGTGGTGATTATATTTTTATCGAGAGAGGCCTTGGTTCAGCTGCGGGTACGATTGCAGGATTAGGCACCTGGCTTATGTTAATGTTTAAAGGCGCTTTAGCCCTGGTAGGCGGAATGTTCTACCTGGAAGCTTTATTTATTCTACCAAGTGTAGAATCTGTAGCAATTGTACTGGGTACCATTTTAATTCTTATAAATATTTTTGGGGTAAAGCAAACCGGTGGGTTACAGGTTGTAATGGTTATTGTAATGGTTATAATTTTATCATTATTTGTACTTGTTAGCCTATCTAAAGTAGAGTATCACAGATTTACCCCAATGTTTACCGGTGGGTTTGGTGGTGTAATGACTGCCACACTAATGGTATTAATCTCGTATGGGGGAGTTACGAAAGTTGCAGCAGTTGCAGAAGAAATTCGAAACCCTGAAAGAAACCTCCCATTGGGGTTGATGCTCTCATTATTTGTTACTACGGGACTTTATGCGTTAATCGTTTTTGTATTGGTGGGGATTATTGATGGTCCGGAGTTAGCCGGCTCTAACATGCCAATGGTAGATGGAATAGAACCCTCATTTGGGATTTTAGGAGTTATATTTATAGTTGTAGCAGCTATGCTGGCTCTCGTCAGTACAGCTAATGCAGGAATATTAACAGCCTCTCGCTACCCGTTTGCATTAAGTCGCGACAAGTTAATTCCGGCCTTTTTTGCCAATATTAGTAAAAGATATAATACCCCGATAACAGCGATATTGGTAACCGGTGTGGCCATGCTGTTGATCATCCTTATGCTACCTGTAGAGGAAATTGCCAAAACTGCCGGTTCATTCCAAATAGTAGTTTATATACTCGTTAATGTTGCCTTAATAGCATTTAGGGTAAGAAAACCTAATTGGTACAAACCAAAATTTAAGTCTCCGGCATATCCTGTAATTCAAATTTTTGGCGTTTTATCAGGACTGGTATTACTTTCTCAAATGGATACACTACCACTTATTGGTGGTGTGGGGATTTTTGTTATCGGTACACTTTGGTACCTCTTTTATGGTCGTAAATATGTAGAACCGGAACGAACAAGTGTAATTAGTGAAGCTATTACAACGAGCATACAACAGCCCGAATCAGAAGATATGCCTTATCGTATTATTGTACCCATTGCAAATCCTGCCAGCCAACAAAGTATGTTAAGGATTGTTTCTTCAATTGCTTCAACCAGACCCAACGCTGAGGTAACCTGCGTAAATGTTATTGAAGTACCTGATCAAACATCATTGGCGCAGGAACTAGAGTTTAACCAGGAAGCAGTAGTTCGTCAGGAAAACCTTTTTAACACGATTCGTGAAGTTTCAGAGAGTATCGACTTTAATTTAAAGACCAAGGCCGTGGTAGGTCGAAGTGTGAGTAATATAATCCTGAATTTAGCTGATACATTGCAGGCTGATGAAATTATCCTTGGTTGGAAAGGAAGTAAAAAAGAAAAACATATACTTGGATCAAATATCGATCCGATTGTGTACAACGCATCATGTAAAGTATCATTGATAAAGGCATCACACAACGAGATTGGAAATATAGTTGTATTCGTTGGTACAGGCCCCTACGCTATAACTGCTGTTCAAAGAGCAGCTGAGCTTTTAGATAATGAGAAGAATGCTTCACTTACCCTGGTAAATGTACAGCAGCGTAAATCTGAATTGAGTGAAAAGGAACAAAAGCGTAAAGGAAAGCAAATTATTCGCCAGGTTGTTGACGATGCAATGATACCCAAAACAAGTTTTAATACCCGGGTTATTGTTGCCGACAATACTAAGAAAATGCTGATGAAAGTAGCCGAAGAGTACGATACCGTTCTAATTGGTTCTTCTCGTTCCTCATCGCTCGAAAGGGTTCTTTTTGGTACCATACCCGAAGATTTGGGTCGTAAATCTAAAGGCAATGTTATAATTGTTAGAGGACGGGGACAAAACTTTAGGACTGGGCTATACCTATTTAAACGAATTTTTAAATTGAACGAATGACACGAGAAGAAGCTAAAACACTTTTACATGAATGGATTGAATCTGATGCCTTACGCCATCATTGCGAAATGGTAGCTACAGCCATTGAAGCCTATGCAAAACACTTAAACAAAAGTGAAGAAGAAACCCAAAAATGGTGGTTGGCAGGATTGTTACATGATTTAGACTGGGAAAAAGAACCGGATGCTCACCCAAATTATGCGCTTGAACATGTTTTCCCGAAAACAGATTTACCGGATGATGTAACGAATGCTATTCGTGCCCATGCTCCCGGCCGAACAGGTAAACATCCTGAAACAGAAATCGAACGATATCTTTTTGCTTGTGATGAAATTTCTGGTTTTATGCATGCTGTATCGCTTATGCGACCTGATGGCTTTAAAGGAATGAGCGCTAAATCAGTCAATAAAAAGCTTAAAGATAAACGATTTGCAGCTAATGTAAGCAGGGATGATATTCGCGAAGGAGCCGGTTTAATTCAAAAAGAGTTAAACGACCATATCACTTTTTTAGCCCGTGTTTTTGAAGAACACTATTAAATACTGATAGCTTAACGTTTATTTAAAGTGAAAAACAGACTCCTTTTTCTCTTTTCAATGATGGTTTTTTGGGGCTGTGCAACCCCGGACCAAAACCATTCAATTAGCACAACAGGCGCAGTTGTTTTTGACAGGTATATACCCGATTCGCACCTAACTACAACTTTTGTGAAAGGTGGGTCTGAACAACCGGATTTTGCACATCTTCGCTTAGAATTTATCAACCTTCCTGACAGTCTTGAAGGTGAATCGTTTACATTACTTGGAGGCGGTCTTAATCGAACAGGATTTCATGGGATAAATGCAACAGCTTTTGAAGGCTTGGGATATCATTTTGCGGTTTTGCCCGGAGAGGAAAGTTCAAACCCGGTACGGGATGAAGCCTACAAACGGGATTTTGTTCGGATGGTTAATGACGGCACACTTAAGTTTGATGTGTTTTATCATCCTACCGACATAAACGAGTGGGGTGAACGCTATTTTCCCGGTACTGAGCTTGCGCTAACCATGATGATTACCGGAACAACCAATCGTGTACTCCATGCCCAAAATAATGAGTTTAACTGGGCAATAGCGGGCATCGGTACCGGAAATTCCGGCATCATTTCAATAGATTTCTAAGCCACAGAAAATTAAACCGTTTTATTTGATTAGGGTCATTTTCCTGCTTTGAACAAATTCCCCGGCTTGGATTCTATAAATGTACACTCCACTTGAAAGATTTCCGGCATCAAACATAGCCGAATGACGACCACTTGATTGAACTTCATCAACAACCACAGCTATACGTTGTCCCATAATGTTGTAAACCTCTAACCTGACTCTGGCTGACTCAGGCAAAGAATACTCTATTATTGTTGTAGGGTTGAACGGGTTTGGGTAGTTACCATGGAGTACAAAATCAGTTGGGAAATAATCATCTTCTGTTGAACTTGCACCCTGAGTAGTAAATGTCCACGTCCGGCTCCATGTTTGCCACTCACCTTCAACCGAACTTCGTACGCGCCAGTAGTAGGTTTCTCCCTCTTCAAGCTCGGTGGCTAAAACTACAGGGTCATTTTCGGAGTACACATTATTTTCTATCATTTCTTCGAAATCAAAATCGGTAGAAAGTTGGAATTGATAGCTTTCAGAATCTTCTATTTCCCTCCAGAAAAATTCGGGCGTAATGGAAATATCGTCGGCATGGTTGATGGGATATTGAAGTATTACCCGGGTTCCCGGAACAAGGTTTTCCGCGATATTGATTAATAATTGGCGAACTTCCTCAGTCCAAATGTTTCTTCCATTATAATGACCGCCCATATTCCAGTGGATAATATTCCCATTGCCATATTCTCCAAGAACCAATGCGTCATTACTTCTGGAGCCTTTAATCAGAGTTTGGGCATTTAATGTAAGGTTTTCATCCATATTTGTAACGCTGAACGACCAGTTTTCCGGCACGGTAAAGGTTTCGGGTAATCCTTCAGTAATCGGGTGGTGGGTGTGGATAGTGTATTCCTCTTCACCCCTACTCCAAGACCCGCCATAGCTTACCGGAATAATACTGTTTAGGGTTTGATTTGTGGCACCCGACCATGAAATCCACTCTGTTGAAAGCATAGACCCACCGTTAAAAATAAAATTTCTGATATTATCCTGACCGACTTGAGGTACTGAGCCTGTCCAGCTTACACCATTCAGTAAAATTACAAGGCTGTATTCAGATAAATCCTGATCGGTAAATTGTCTGAAGACTGGCCCTACTTCTACAAACATACCGGCATCGAAAAGTATGGTCGCAATACTGTCCTGCGTGCCATTATCATGTATGATATAAATTTCCTGCGCTTTAAGGGATGCTAACGGTATTGTTATTGCAAGAATAAGCAAAGAAACTATTGTTTTCATATCTATAACCCCACTTGTTTTGTTATGATGATGTATCTATTAATATACGATTCAAGCGGATTCGATTACTATCAAAAGACAAGAATATTTATTTGGCGGAAAAACAACATTTTAAATGTAAAATATACTTGACATTTATATAAGCTTACTTTACTTTACCTAAAACCTTTTTCACTACCTAACTATATAATTATGAAAATTTATCTATTCCCGAATAAATATAAAATCTATGGTTGGATAATGTTTATACCATCTTTGATTCTTGTGATAACAATGTTTTTCGTGGATATTAACCCGAATTTCCTTGACCTTAAAGTTTTTGCTTTGGCTTACAAACCAATCTTTGGACCGACAGAGTATTTCTCCTTTATAGAAAAGAATATTACCATTGATATTGTTCTTTTACTACTAATTGTTGGGGGGCTTTTAGTTTGTTTTTCTAAAGAAAAAATAGAAGATGAATATATTAGCTCACTACGCTTGGAATCCCTACTCCTGGCTGTTTATATTAATTATGCTGTATTAATTATATCTATAGTATTGATACATGAGATTTCTTTTCTTTATGTATTAGGTGCAAATATGGTTACAATTTTGATAATCTTCATCATTCGGTTTGAATGGGTTAAGCAAAAAATACATCGGGCGGGAGCAGCATGAAAAATACCCTAAAAGTTAAAAGAGCCATGCACGATTTAACACAAGCAGATTTGGCCACTAAGATTGGAGTTAGTCGACAAACTATTCATGCTGTTGAATCCGGCAAGTATGTACCCTCTCTTAGTTTAGCTTTGAAAATGGCAGCTATTTTTGATTGTAAGATTGAGAATATTTTTGAGTTAGAAGATGAGGATTGGGAGTAAGGGTGCAGGCAGAATAACATTTTAAGTGCCCGATTTTTTAGTTAAGGGTCATTGGTTAATTTTTCGAGTTTTGATTCATTATTGAATACCAATTCAAAAACAAACCGATGTTCTCCTTCAGCTGTAAATGGTTGGCTAATACCGCCAGCATTTCCGTAAGTGGCATCGATTAAATTTACAATGGATTGGTAACTAATGTTTGCAATATGTACTTCACACGGAATAGTTAGTTGAGTAACGAGCCTTACCCAATTACCGGAATCATGTAACCTCTCAAGATTACTATGTAATGTTTCTCCATAAATCAGAATTTTTTCAGAGGTAGGGTCTACTATTTGAGCTTTTATTGAACCCTGATCTGTAAGTAGCTGAGAATCATGCTCAATCGTAATGTTAACTTTATCGCCGGAGTTGAATATCCTGCATCCTGCAACCAATAATAAAATGCTCACAAATGCGGCAACTAATAATATTGGCTTTTTTATCATTTTTTTGAAAAAGTAAAGATTTTGGCAGTTTTGAATTCCACAGTTTAGTTCACAAATAAATTCTTCCAACAATGACAAGTTCTTAGATAAAAATGGAAGTTGCTAACAAAAAAATCTTGGAGAATATCCCGGTTAGGTCAGCAAGCTCATTAGGTTAATAATTGGGGCTGAAGCTTACTAATTAATGAATCAAATAAAATTTATTCAAGTTAAGGCAATCCACTTTAAGTGAGACTTCGTATTGGTAAGTAACATATTAACGCAAACTATTAAGTTTGTAACATTAACCTAAAAAACGAAGTTGAACAATGATCTATTCGAATCAATTAATAAAATATTCATTAATACTTTTTGCAGTGATGTCAATGGGCATCTTTACAGCTTGTGATAGCTCAACAAGTGCAATGCAAGACCTTGATGAAAGAACAGTACAATACGCATTTAATGAAGGCCAGCTATTGGGAAGTGTTGATACCGCTTACCGCGGAGAGCATAATCGCGACCTTACTGCCAATGTTCTTATCGAAGAACTGGATAATGGCAATGCATTAGTAACAGTTACGCTCATGAACACAATATCCGGTGTTACCTACCCTGTTCATGCGCATGATGCAGCAGACCCTGCTACAACGCCAAACGGAACACCGTATGATGAATCGCCAAATCACAACATCTTTGCCGGTGGTATAGAAGGTAATGGTGGTACAGCTATGGCATCAAATGAAACATCCGTTCCATATCAAGAACTGATTAATACATACGAAGGATTTTTTGTGGTGCATGACCCAACACAGGATATTAGCACAACTGATCTGACGACTTACCTTGTTCTGGGTTTATTCGGACAAAGCCTGGAGGCAGGTGCTCCTGAACTACGTTCTGAAACCTTTATGTACGACTTTAACGAAGGGCAACTTCTGGACAATCCAGCTACTGCTTATGAAGGTCCACATGCGAGAAATCTAACTGCCTCTGTGTTAATTGAAGAACGATTTAATGGCCTTGCTACAATAACTGTTACTCTAAATAACACCGTTAATGGCGAATCTTACCCTGTACACTCTCATGATGCAGCAGACCCTTCTACTACGCCAAACGGTACTCCATACAACGAAACACCAAATCATGACTTTGCAGGTGTAGTTCAAGGCAATGGTGGATCTGCAACCTTTAGTACAGATACGATGGAACTTCGCTATTTACAGCTTCTGAATGAATACGAAGGCTTCTTTGTAGTACATGACCCACTTCAGGCAATCAGTACTACCGACCTCACAACCTATCTTATTTTGGGTCTAACTGCCAGATAAACAACATAGATAGACTTTGAATCGTCAGAAAGGTCGAAAACTCAGTTTTCGGCCTTTTTTGATTACACAATACATACAATGGAGAATGCAAAAATGAGTAGCGTTTTTCAGGTGTCTAAACCGACTCAAGGCTTTGGAATTAGAGGGTAAGGGTGCGTCGGTCGAAGTAGGTATTAAGTACGAAAGTTTACAGACTGGTGTTGGTGATGTCTGATCGGGACAATGAACGTGTCAACAACTTAAACATCCACACCATATGAACGAGAATTTTTCAATGACCGCTTCACGAAGTTGGAGCCACACATAATCGGAGCTATCCGAAATTTAATGTTGCGTCTCTATATAACTTGTCCGCCAACCGGGGGGTGTTTGATGCGCTCACCCGAAGCGCCAGCCGGAAAATCAGAAGAACGTTCACGCGGAACTACTACTCAACATCATGCATAAAGAAGCACTAAAACAACCACTAAAAAGTACTTGTAAAAAATTCGTGTTGCCTATTGACTTTGGAGGCCATATATATGTTATATGGCGTACTTAATAAATTACATTCTCAAGTTCCTGTTTAAACTCATTTTCGTTTCCGTAATTATAAAATGGAACAGCAGTTATGAGATAAGTATCCGTATGAATTTCTACTGTCTTTTTCTTTTCTCTGATTTCCTTCAAAAACTCTTCCTTCCACTTATCATGAGATAGCAGATGGGCACCTTTTGGTTCAATGAATACCTGGAATGTCAACTCATCACCATCTCTTTGTTTGCAAAACAGTAAAAAGTCTGGTTCAAAAGCTCGGCCCTGTTTGTCGTAGATTTTCAATTCCCGCTCATTACGAATCAGGTAGATATTCTCA